>JAIXVB010000087.1 GCA_027483245.1 Verrucomicrobiaceae bacterium
CGTGGGTAAACCGATTGCACTGTAGCTGCTGGGCGCGCGTCGTGGAGAATTATCCACGGGGATCGTGAAACGATAGTCAGCACTGACGATGGTCGGTGGTAGAGCATCACCTTCATTCAAAGTGATGCTCGGCAGGTCATCCACGACACGCAGCTCGTGAGTGCCCGCTTCGATGGCGACTCCAGGAGCCGAGACAAGGCAGGTGTATCGACCTGAGTCGAGTTCGGCACTGAGTTGCGTCAGTGTGAGTTGTATGCCATCCGTCGATAACGAGTTTGTAAAACTTAAGCCCAACGGAATTCCATCCTTGAACCAAGCATGGTGGAGATCCTTGCCTGCGCTGCGCAGCGACAGACTCGCGGTCGTGCCAGCATTCTGAATCACGGTCTTCTTCGGGTCTTCGACGATGCCGAGTTGAGCCGGGTCGCTGGTGACAGAGCCGACATTGGAAACCACCACGCTGTAGGCCGCTGCTGCTGTGAGTTGAGCTTTCGGCAAGCTGAGTTCTCGTTTCGTCGCCCCGGCGATGGCGAGGCCATTTTTCCGCCACTGATAGCGCAGGGGAGGTTCACCCGCAGCTGTGACGCTGAGGGTGACATCACTGCCCAAGAGGGCGAGACGATGTGCCGGGTGCTCCCTGATTTCGGGCGTCGTGCCGATGACTCGCAAGATCCACGTAGAACTGCTCACCGTGGAAACGGAGTTCGTTGCGACCATGACGAATCCAGCGCCATCGTCGCTTTCGTCTGCGTGCGGAATGCTGTAGCTGCTGGAAGTGGCCCCAGGGATGAGGATGGCGTCTCGATACCATTGATAACGGATGGGACCATGGCCCGTGACGATGGTTTCGAAAGTCGCGGGTTCAGTCCGACCGACGGTGAGGGTGCGAGGTGTGGGCTCAATCTGAATGGGAGCCAAGATGGTAAACGTGTGGGTCAGTGTGGCGGGGTGAAAGGCAGCGTTGCCTGGCTGAGTCGCCCGTACGCGGACAGTGCCTAACGACAAGGGAGACAAGATTGAGCCATACAAAACGGCTGGTCCCGATTCGATGCTGTAGGCAATGGGGTCCAGTCCTCGATTGGATACGGCGGTGATGTCAAATGATGCGCTCGAGCTTATTTCGTTAGGCATGGATTGCAGGAAAGACAGTGTCTGCTGCCCTCGAACCACCGTGAAGCTGCGCTCGATAGCGACTGGGGCATAAACATCGTTGCCTGCCTGCTCCGCGCGGAGGGTGACCACGCCTGGAGCAATGAAGTTCAGGAGGTCGGGTTGAGTCCAGCTCACGAGTTCACTGCCTTGCGTGAGGGTGAACGAAACGGGCAGTCCGCTTTCGGCCTGAGCAGTGACAGTCAGTGCGGTGCCACAGCTCTGCTCTGGGATGGCGGGGAAGTGAAGCGCCTGTGCCTGAAGTCCAATGCCTGTCAAAGCGACGGTGAATAGACTTTCATCTTCATCATTGCTCTCAATGATGAGTTGGCCAGATCGTGAACCTATTGTGGTCGGAGTGAAGGTGACGGTAAAGCTGACGCTGGCTCCCGAGGCGAGGATCGGGCCTACCTGAGGAGTCTGGATGGTCCATTCACTGGAGTCGCTGCGAAAGCTCAGGGCTGTGAGTTCGCCAACGCCGATGTTTTTCAAAACAAAGCTGCGTGTGAGGAGGCCGTGCAGCGCTGTGCTGCCGAACGCGACTGTGCTGCTGCCGGATGACAACTCGGCATCATGGAACATCAATCCGATCTCTGGAGCCGTGGTGGTGAATGTCAAAGGCTCACCAAGGGCAGTGCCCGAGGCATTGACGGCACGCACACGAAAGTGATGCGGACGACCGGCGGCCAATTGACTCAGATCCGCTGAGACGGCCATGGCGCTGCCATCCGAGACGACATCAGGAGTCGCCGAAACGCTGAAGGCAAAACCGTCAGAGATGTCGGTGTCATAATCAAAAAAGACCTGAGTTGGCTGGCCTCCGGCAAAGACTTGTCCACGCACCACTGCACGATGACTGTCCACGGATTCAGCAGATTGGGTTAGGGCGGAAGGGGCTGATTGCACCGCCACTGCGATGGGCGCGGATGGATGCCAAACAGGTGCTAGGCCTGTTTGCCAAGCCATGAGACTCACGGCTCCAGGGCCTGTGACGGTGAGTTGTTGATTCTCGATGAAAGCCGGGCCGCTGACCGTGTAGCTCAAAGGTAGGCCACTGCTGGAGCTGCCTTGAAGCGCAACGGGTGCCCCATAACTGGCGATCTGAATCGTTGGCACGGTCGCACTTTGAGTCACGATGGGGGGCCATGCGCACTCGAGAGAGGATTCGAGCCTCACGCTGTCGGTTTGTTGGGAGTCGAGATTGCGGCCAAAGCTCCAGAGGCTGCCGTCTGCGTGCATGAGCAATGACGTCTGGGTGATTCCCTGGCCCAGTTGAGCCCAGCCCTGGCCTGCCACGGTCCGTGTGGGTTGCAACAACGTGGACGCAGCTCCGTTGCCAAGTTGACCCGAGCTGCCCAGGCCCCAGGCCCAGAGTTCACCCTTCGACTTCAAGGCCAAGCTGTGTGATTCCCCCGCCTGAATGGCCTTCCAATCGGTATCCTCTCCGATGCGAGTTGGCACGGTTCGATGGATCGTGCTGCCATCGCCTAACTGACCCTTGTCATTCAGTCCCCAAGCCCAAAGGCTGCCGTCTGATTTCAGGGCCAGCGTGTGGTAGCCTCCCGAGGAAACTTGCACCCACTGGTTATCATGGCCCACTTGGGTCGGAATCAACGGGGAGCTGGTGTTGCCCAAACCAACCTGCCCTTGATCATTGTTGCCCCATCCCCAGAGCGTGCCGTCTGAGCGCAGCGCCATCCCATGGATGCGCCCGGTGCTGACTTGAGTCCAATCGGATGAAGTGCCAACACGAGTGGGGACGTATCGGTGGATGTTCACATCGCCTTGTCCGAGTTGGCCAAACCCATTGTTTCCCCAGGTCCAGAGACTGCCGTTGCTTTGCACGCCTGCACTGAAAGACAGGCCTGCGGAAACTTGCTGCCAAACGGATTCGCTGGAGATCGGCACCAGGGTGCTGCGTGAGTTCACGGTGCCATCGCCCAGTTGACCGGAGCTGTTGCTGCCTGCGGCCCAGAGTGTGCCATCGGTTCTCAAGGCAAGCAGGTGAGAGTAACCTCCCCCAAGGCTCTGCCAGTGATTGTCGCTGCCGATTTGCACAGGCTGAGGGCGTCGCACGGAGGTGCCATCTCCCAGATCGTTGTTGTTGGTCCCCATGCCCCAAAGCGTGCCATCAGCTCGGATAAAATGAGTGCGTGTTTGGCCCTGTGCGGCCGTGCGAATGCCTCCAGTTTCCAGCCTTGTGGGTTGAGACAAGGGATACGCTAGTTGTCCTCGGCTGTTGCTGCCCATGGTCCACAACGTACCATCATTTCTCAGGGCCACCGTATGCTGCTTACCAGCTAGGATAGTCGTCCAACTCATGGCCGAATTCACCCGCCGTGGAGTGGTGAAAGTGTTGCTGTTTTTTTGTCCTGTTTGGCCATTCGAAGCGAGCCCCCATGTCCACAAAGATCCATCCGTGCGTATGCCGCTGGCATGAGCGCCTCCGCCTGCCACTGACTTCCAGTTGGCCGAACCAATCGGGTTTGGCGTGCTGCGATTGAGCGTGGTGCCATCGCCGAGTTGGCAACTTTGGTTAAACCCCCAGCCCCACAGGCTACCATCGCTCTGAATGCCATACGATGAACTCTCGGCAGCTGAGATGGCTTTCCAGATTGTGCCCACGCTGATATGTGTGGGGATACTGCGTTGAGAGCTATCGCCCAGTCCTAATTGCATCTGGTTGTTCGCGCCCCAGGCCCATAGACTGCCATCGGTTTTGATCGCTAAAGAGTGCAGACTGCCTGCGCAGATCATGGCCCAACCGGAAGCACTGATCTGCATCGGACTGAGGCGCGTCGTCAGGCTGCCGTCACCGAGTTGCCCATGGCTGTTGTTTCCCCAGGCCCAAAGTGAGCCGTCTTGGCGAAGTGCCAACGAGTGTGTTCCGCCCGCAGAAATCGCCACCCATCCTCGGAGATTTCCCACGCGTTGAGGGGTGCTTCGAGTCGTGGTGGTGCCATCGCCTAATTGCCCAAGGCTATTGTTTCCCCAGGCCCAGAGTGAGCCATCCTTTTTCAAAGCCAATGTGTGTTCCGCGCCGACCGCGACTTCAGTCCAATCATTGTCGGTTCCCACTTGGTTCATGGAATAACGATCCTCCATGAATCCCGTTCCCAATTGGCCTGAAGTGCCTGCCCCCCACGTCCAAAGAGTTCCATCCGACTGAATGCCTGCGCCATGCTCGGCGGTTCCATGACCTTGAGCGAGATTGACAAACGAGGCACGAACGATTTGAAAGCTGCGATAAAGCGTTGTGGCAGAATCATAACCTGCACCACCCATTTGGCTGATCCGTACGGTTGCAGATCCCGTTGCACCGTTAGGGGTGAAGATGGCACCGACCAGACTGCCGAGTTCATGGCCCGCGAGGAGTTCAATGGTCAGTGGTAGCCCACTGGTCGCGACAAAGGGCAGGGTGAAGGAGCCGTTCGAAGCGAGACGAAAAGGCAGGCTGGTAGGTCCTGCAATCATTTGTGTAGGGCCTGCCATCGCGACTCCGGTTCCAGTGAGATGAAGCTGGAACGGTGAGTCACTGAAATCAGTGCTGACGATGTTCAAGGTCCCTGTCCGAACGCCTCCAGCGAGTGGGGTGAATTGAATCGTGAAGCTTGTGCTTGCTCCTCCAGCCAGTGAGAGGCTCATGCCTGCCGCATTGACCGTGAAGTCAGAAGCTGAATCACCCGAGACGGTGATGGTTCCGAGATTCAAGATTGTAGCAGGTGCCGTGTTTTTCACCGTCACCGTCAGTGCCGATGAACTGTTTCCAAGGTTCACCGAATTGAACGAGAGACTGGAGACCCCATTGATCAGGCTTTGCTCAGCAGGCTGTTCCACCTGAATTTGAGGATCTCCGAAACCTGTGCCTGTGAGGTGAATCTCAAAGCTGCCTTCATCAGCATCGTTGGAAATGAGCCGTAGCGTCGCCTCTTTGATGCCACTGCTGACGGGTGAGAAATGCAGTTGGAAATCCGCGTGCTCATCTTCACTCAGGTGGGTCAGGACTGGCGGTGTCACACTGAAGCTGCTCGCATCGGTCCCCTCCACAGTGACTCCACTCAGGGTTAGAGGAAGCCCCCCTTCGTTGCGGACGCGTAGGGTGAGCGGGGACAGGGTGCTCACGGCGGTGGGTTCAAAAGTCAGCACTGATTCGCCATCCATGAGGGGCGAGTCAAAAGGCTGCTCGATGGCGATCTCTGGCGGTGGGGTGGTGTCCACGCTAAACAGCTCCGTGCTGTAAATAGGGGACCGTGCCACGAAGAACAGAAGGTGTCCCGAAGGAGTCAGCGAGGAGGGATGCGAACTCGCAGGGCCAGGGGAATGATCCGTCACCAAAGTGGTGCCTTCGCTGCTGCCATCACTCTGCCAAAGTTCTGCGCCCGTTTCGAGGCTCGTCGCTGAGAAGTAAAGTCTGCCGTTCAGAGGCGTGAGGGACAGAGGATTGCTGGAGGCGGCTCCAGCATGAATGTCACGCACCATCACTGTGCCTGCCAATGTCCC
>JAIXVB010000443.1 GCA_027483245.1 Verrucomicrobiaceae bacterium
GAGTTTCCTGAACTCGTGGCCACCTCGCGCAAGTTTGGTCTGCGCGATTTTGAGTTCATCAGCATCAGCCTGGATGACCCTGAAACCCTGCCTGAGGTGAAGGCTTTCTTGGAGAAACAGAACGCCATCGTGCCCGCCAAACTCAAGCCCAGCTTGAAAGCCGAAGGGCGCGAGGGAAACGCCTACGTCTTCAACGAAGCCAACAGCGACGCGCTGATTCAGGCGCTGGATCCCGAGTGGCCCGGCCCCATTCCCCACACCCTGGTGGTCGCCCCTGGTGGTGAGGTGATCTACCGCCACAACGGCATCGTCGATGGCGATGAATTGCGTGCCAAGATCCTGGAGCACATGGGGCGTTTTTATGTGCCTGAACCCTGATGATGGCTCAGGCTCCGTGGCCCTGAAGTCGGTGTCGCTTAACTTTGATACTGAAATGAAAACTTTTGCTGCCAACCCGTTCATGAACCCTTCTTGTTGG
Organism: Verrucomicrobiaceae bacterium; assembly: GCA_027483245.1. Classification (GTDB taxonomy): domain Bacteria; phylum Verrucomicrobiota; class Verrucomicrobiia; order Verrucomicrobiales; family Verrucomicrobiaceae; genus Prosthecobacter. The sequence continues at coordinate 479 of JAIXVB010000443.1, forward strand.
AAAGTCATCGCCACCTTCTGCCTCCTCACTCTCACCGTGACTGCTCAGGAGAAACGCACGCCTAGCCAGCTTTTCCGTCAGGGTGTGGACGCTTTTTATGCGGCGAAACCGAAGGAGTCAGTGGTGGCTTTTGATCAACTCATCGCCCAATCTCCAGAGGTGAAGCCTCAGCTCTGGCAGCGTGGGTTGTCACTTTATTACACGGGGGATTTCAAAGCCGGGCGTGAGCAGTTCGAAGTCCATCAAACGGTCAACACCGCCGATGTGGAGAATGCAGCATGGCACTTCATCTGTGTAGCGCGGGCAGAAAATGTCGAAGCAGCGCGCAAGGCGCTGATCCCCATCGAGGGTGACTCACGGGTGCCGATGAAGCAGGTGCACGAGCTGTTTGCCGGGAAAGGAAGCGTCGAGGATGTGCTCAAAGCTGCTGAAACTGGAGAGGGCGAAGAATTGCGCAATCATCGCTGTTACGCGCACCTTTACTTGGGCCTTTATTTCGAGGCGCTGGGAGATGCGGTGAAGGCGAAAGAGCACTTGGTCAAAGCGGCGCGCGACTTTTCCATGGATCACTACATGGGCATCTGCGCGCAGGTGCATGTCAAGCTGCGTGGCTGGTGACCATTGCCTTACTTTTTGGATGAAGGTGGATGGGCGATCTTGTTCGTGATGAACTCTTCACGGCTCAGACGACCATTTTGGTCCACATCCCTCGCCTGGAACCACGCTTGAGCATCTGCAGCACCGCGATTTTTGGAGAACTCTTCACGACTCAGTTCGCCATTTTGATCGCTGTCTTTTTGATCGAACTGCTTGTCTCGGCTTGTGTCTGCTTGCGTGTTGCGTTTTTGGTTAGCCGCTTGTTTTTTGGGCTCGCCACCGATGGGCAGAGGCAGGTAATCGAAGTCGAGGATCATCTTCGCTTGCAGGGTTTCTTTGAGCTGCTGTTCGATTTCCTTCATTTCGGGTTGTCCCGCTAGGTTGCGCAGTTCGTCAGGATCTTTGTCCAGATCATAGAGTTCAAAAATGGCGCGTGGGCTGGTGAACCAGAGGGTCTCGAACTCACTGGCCAACTGCTTTGCCTCATGGGCTTTGACAATGTCCTGCCAGCTTGGATCCCGCGCGCTGTCCACGGGGCTGTAGCGATGGCTCGGGGTGACATTGTAGATGAGTTTGTAGCGATCGCTGCGCACTGCACGGCTGTAATCCACGACCGAGGCACTGACATCGGGAGTGACAATCGCGCCACTGCCGTGAGGGCCACGTTCGGCAAAGATGTGTTCGCGTGGCTGAAAAGGTTGTCCACGCAGGAGGGGCAAGAAACTCTTTCCGGTGATGCGTGCTGGCACCTTCACACCAGCGGCTTCCAATGCGGTGGGAGCCACGTCTTCACCCGAGATGAGCGCACGTGATTCCGTGTTTGGCGTGATGACTCCCGGCCACCAGGCAATCAGAGGTACGTTGAGTCCAGGGTCATGCAGGTTGCCTTTGCCACTGGGAAAAGCCATGCCGTTGTCACCGGTGAAAAGGATGAGTGTGTTGTCCAAGCCTGCGCGCTCTTTGAGGATGTCCATCACTCGTTTGAAGTCACCATCCATGTGCTCGATTTCGCCTTCATATTGGGAGAGATCACTGCGCACGCCCGGCAGATCAGGCAAGGAACCCGGCACCTTGAGCTTGGCTGGATCGGGTGGGTTTGTGCCGCTGTTCCAGGGGTGATGAGGATCGCTGAAGTTGATCCAAAGGTAGTAGGGTTTGTCTTTGGGACGTTGGTCAAAGAACTCCGCCATCTTGGCTGGGATGTCGTTTTGTGCCCCTGAGTGGACGTAATCAAAACGATCTTTGAAAGTCTGCAGCTGATGGTCCTCATAAACGCGTTGGGTAGACTCGGGGCCGCGCATGGAACCATCGAGATGATAACTGCGCCCGAGCACACCGACAAAGTAACCGGCCTCCTGCTTCAGGGTCTCTGGATACGTGATTTCATCGCGTGGCAGTGGCGAACTGAAACGTGTGATCCGGCAGGCGACGGGCGATCGCCCCGTTAGAAAACAAGCACGCGAAGGCACGCACTGAGGCGCCCCTGTGAACATGCGATGGAACTTCATGCCTTGAGCCGCAAAAGCATCCAGGTGCGGTGTCTTCATCTCCGGACGGCCATAACAGCCGAGAAAGGGATAACTGTGATCATCACTGAGGATGAAGACAATGTTCGGCGGAGTTGCCGCAGGCAGGGTGACCGCGAGGCTGAGGAGGAGCGAGACAAACAAACGTTTCATGGCAGTGCAGACCTCTAGACGATGACAAACGTGGCATCTGTCAGGCAAATCGCGTCGCATAGCGCGGCTTGTTCGTTTCCTGCGGATGCCGTATTGCCTACCCATGCGTTTTGTTCTGTTTTTATCTCTCCTGATGATTGTGAGCGGCTGTCATCGTGAGAAGGCAGCCATCGTTGAGAGTCGCTGGAATTTATTGCAGGGCACCTGGGCTGAGCAATGGCAGCAGGCAGGCATTCCCGATGAAGGTGGCCTTTCAATCAAGGAGGAAGAACTCACCCTGACGCCTGGGCAACCGATGACGGGGGCCAAGTTCACGGGCTGGTCAGAAACGCTGCC
>JAIXVB010000603.1 GCA_027483245.1 Verrucomicrobiaceae bacterium
CTGGCCACCTATCTCGAAAGAGACGTGCGTCAGTTGGTGAATGTCACGAACTTGCGTGACTTCGAGCGCTTCATTCGCATTTGCGCCACGCGTTCCGGGCAGTTGATCAATCTCAGCAGTTTTGCCACCGATGTCGGAATCGCAGGAACAACGGCTAAGCAATGGCTTTCGGTGTTGGAAGCCTCTAACATCATCCATCTCTTGCCTCCGTATTTCAGCAATCATGGCAAGCGCCTGATCAAAACGCCAAAGCTCTATTTCAAAGACACGGGGTTGCTATGCTTTCTGTTAGGTATCGCAAATCCGGGCCAAATGGCGCAATCTCCGTTCATCGGAGCCATTTGGGAAACCTTTGTCCTGGGGCAAATGCAGCGCTGCATCCAATCTGAAGGATTGCCTGCCGAAATCTATTTTTGGCGGGATGCACAGGGCGTCGAAGTGGACTTTGCCATCTGGCTGAATGGCCGACTCCAGTTTGCCGAAGTCAAGTGGGCCGAAAATGGGGGGGATTCGCGTGCTCTCAAACCCATGCTCGATGTGCGGCGCTTGCTCGGGGATGCCGCTGCGGATCGGCACTTGCTGGTCTGCCGGACTCCGACGGATCATTGGCATCCCCATGATCCGACCGTCCGCGTGGTGGATGGGTATCGCTTCCGTGATTGGTTCCATTTGCCAGAGCCCTTGACGCCGGTGCTCAGGGAGGAGCTGCCGCCCTACCTCAGCCGAAATGCCGCGAAAAAAGCCCCCAAGCGCAAATCTATGGCGGAGAAAAAAGCTCGAGGCGCGAAAGCTTAAAGAACTCAACACAACCGCTGTGCGGCACGGCGGTTGTGTTTCCTCATTGCCTAGCGCCTTCAGCTTCTCAAAGTAAGACATCATGCCCACCCCCGCTTTTCATTACCAGGAACTCCTCGAACTCGGCACCGACGACACAGAATACCGTCTGCTCACGAAAGAACACGTCAGCGTGCAGACGTTCGGTGAGAAGGAAATGCTCGTTGTCGATCCTGAGGCGCTGACCCTGCTGGCCAATCAGGCCTTTCATGACATCAACTTTTTCCTGCGTCCGAAGCATCTCAAGCAGGTCGCTGCTATTCTTGACGACCCTGAAGCGAGTGAAAACGATCGCATGGTCGCCCTGACGATGCTGAAGAATGCAGATGTGGCCTCGGCGGGTCTGCTGCCTTTCTGTCAAGACACAGGCACCTCGATCATCATGGGGAAAAAAGGCCAGCAAGTCTGGACCGGTGGTGGGGATGAATCGGCGCTGTCAAAGGGCGTGTATCTGGCCTACACGGAGAACAATCTGCGCTACTCCCAGAATGCTGCGCTGGACATGTTCACGGAGAAAAACACGGGCACGAATCTGCCCGCTCAAATCGATCTCTATGCGACCGATGGCGAGGCCTACAAGTTCCTCTTCATCGCGAAAGGCGGCGGCTCAGCGAACAAAGCGTTTCTCTATCAGGAGACCCGCGCCGTGCTCAATCCAAAGAGCATCGTGAAGTTTCTCAGCGACAAAATGATGTCTCTCGGCACGGCTGCATGCCCACCTTATCATCTCACGTTTGTAATCGGTGGCACTTCTGCGGAATCGACGATGAAACACGTCAAGCTGGCCTCCACCAAGTATTACGACGGCCTTCCGACTTCGGGCAATGAACATGGTCGCGCTTTCCGTGATCTTGAGTTGGAGGCGCAAATGCTCCAGGCGGCTCGTGAGTGTGGCATCGGTGCGCAGTTTGGTGGCAAATACTTCGCGCTGGATGTGCGTGTCATTCGCCTGCCTCGTCATGGCGCTTCCTTGCCCATCGGGATTGGTGTTTCTTGTTCGGCCGATCGCCAGGCGAAGGGCAAGATCACCCGTGAGGGTGTGTTCATTGAGAAGCTGGAAACCAACCCGCTCCAATACATTCCGGAAGAGCTGCGGCATCGCAAAGACACCAACGCTGTCCGCATCGATACCAACCGTCCAATGGCTGAAATTCGCGCGGAATTGAGCAAGTATCCGACGACGACTCGTCTGCTCCTCAATGGCCCGATCATCGTTGCCCGTGACATCGCTCATGCGAAGCTCAAAGAGATCCTCGATGCTGGCAAACCGCTGCCTGATTACTTCAAAAATCATCCTGTCTATTATGCGGGCCCGGCCAAGACACCTGCAGGCATGCCCAGCGGTAGCTTTGGTCCGACCACGGCCGGTCGCATGGATAGTTACGTCGATCTCTTCCAAAGCCATGGCGGCAGCATGATCATGATCGCCAAAGGCAATCGCGGCCAGCAAGTCACCGATGCCTGCAAGAAGCATGGCGGCTTTTACCTCGGCAGCATCGGCGGGCCTGCGGCGATCCTGGCGAAGGAAAACATCAAGAAGGTCGAAGTCGTCGAGTTCCCTGAACTCGGCATGGAAGCGATCTGGAAGATCGAGGTCGAAGACTTTCCGGCCTTCATTTTGATCGATGACAAGGGCAACGACTTTTTCCAAACCGTTGGCCCTGGCTGCGCAGTTCATCATTGAGGCAGCAGTCGAGTCTGAGTTTCGGTTTGAATGAGGCGCGGTCGTTTTGACCCGCGACTGCGTTTCCTCATTCAGCCCGTTTCTTTTCGGTCCCTCGTTACGTTACTTTTTCCACCGTCAATGGCTCGCGACTACACCCTGCATTCTCCGCCCGCTGCTGCCTCGCAGATTGATTACAAAGCTGAGCTCAATGAGCAGCAATACGCGGCAGTGACAGCGCCTCCGGGACAGACGCTCGTCATTGCAGGCGCAGGTTCAGGAAAGACACGCACGCTGACCTATCGTGTCGCTTGGTTGTTGGACAATGGCATCCTGCCAGAGCAGATCCTTCTGCTCACTTTCACCAACAAAGCAGCGCGTGAAATGCTCGAGCGCGTGAACCACCTCGTCCAGATCGAGACCCAGCGACTGTGGGGTGGCACCTTTCACAGCATCGGCAATAAACTGCTGCGTTGGAACTCTGAGCGCCTTGGTTATCGCAAAGGCTTTTCCATCCTGGATCGCGAGGATCAAAAGGACCTCATGGAGACGGTCGTCACGGCCAGTGGCATCGATACTGCGGGCTTTCGTTTCCCCAAAGCCGAGGTCCTTGGCGACATCTACTCCATGGCGGACAATACCTGCACTCCGCTGGAGGAGGTCATCGCGACACGTTACCCCTACTTTGAAAAAATCGCCGATCACATCCTCCGCATTCGCCAGCTCTACCAAGACAAAAAGGTGGAGACGAACTGCATGGACTTTGATGATCTCCTGACTCAGTCCGTCCGCTTGCTGAAGGAAAATGAAGACTTGCGCGAGCGCTACCAGCGCCAGTTCGAGTTTGTCCTTGTCGATGAGTATCAGGATACCAACAGCCTCCAGTGCCAGTTTGTCGAGATGATGACCGGCCGCGATGGCAACCTCATGGTTGTTGGCGATGACGCCCAGTCCATCTACTCCTGGCGTGGGGCAGATGTGGGGAACATCCTCAACTTCACTGACCACTGGCCCCGTGCCCGCTCCCACAAGATTGAGGTCAATTATCGCAGCGTCCCAGAGGTGCTCGCCCTGGCAAATGCCTCCATCGCCAACAATCGCCAGCAGATCAAAAAGAACCTCCAACCGGCTCGACCCGAGAAAGGCCAGCTCCCCGCGCTCATTCCCCTCGATAGCGGCAGTGCCCAGGCGAACTTCATCGCCCAGCGCATTCTGGAGCTCATTGATGAAGGCATCTCCTTCAGCGACATCGCCATCATCTATCGCGCTCACTTTCACAGCATGGAGATCCAGATGGAGCTCACCAGCCGTGGCATCCCTTTTCAGATCACCAGTGGCCTCCGTTTCTTTGAGCAGGCCCATGTCAAAGATGTTGCCGCTTTCATGAAGTTCGCCCTCAATCGGCGGGATGAGGTCAGCTTCATGCGCATGGTGAAGCTCATCCCCGGCATCGGCGGTGCCAGTGCGACCAAAGTCTGGAGCGCCTGGATGAAAACCGATGCTGCCCAGGCTGAGGTCATGACCGGGAAGTTCAGCGACCTGCTCATCCCCATGACCGTGCCGAAAAAATCGCGCGAGACCTGGGACCAACTCGCCTACACCTTGGATGAACTCATCGTCGATGGCGTGCCCCAGCCGCCGCCTGCCATGATCCGCAGCATCTACGATGGCGTGTATGAAGAATACATGCAGGCCAAGTTCAAAAACGCCGAGCAACGCCAGCAAGACCTCGAACAACTCAGCAACTACAGCGTCCGCTTCACCGATCCGCTGGAGTTCCTCAGCCAGCTCTCCCTGCTCAGCGGTGTGGATACGGATAACAAACCGGACCAACAGGCCCAGGACCGCGACTCCGTCACCCTCACCACCGCGCATCAGGCCAAAGGTCTGGAGTGGCACACCGTCTTCGCCGTGTGGTTGGCCGATGGCATGTTCCCGCACGCTCGAGCCGTGGAAGAGAGCGATGCAGGCCTCGAAGAAGAGCGCCGCCTCTTTTACGTCACCGTGACCCGCGCCAAAGATGAACTCTACCTTACCTACCCACTGATCAATCATCAGGCCCGAGACGGAGACATCCTCATGCGCCCCAGCCGCTTCATCACCGAACTGCCGGAACAGCTCATGGAAAAGTGGAACATTCGGGGTGGGTGGTGATCTGGGAGAGGGATAAGGGGAAAGGGAAAAGGGAAAAGGTTCAGAGGCATCTCGGTAGCATGGGCTTTCTAAGCCTGTGTTACCCGTCTCAGTGTTCAGTGGTCAGAAACATGAAGTCCTAAAGGTTCATCACGATTTGCTAGATGGGAGCTCCGAGTTTGGAGTTCAATCCTCAGAATTTGGAGTTCGAAGCTCCAGGTTTGAAGTTCGAAGCTCAAGATTTGGAGTTCGAGGCTCAGGATTTGGAGTTCGAGGCTCAGGATTTGGAGTTCGAGGCTCAGGATTTGGAGTTCGAGGCTCAGGATTTGGAGTTCGATGCTCAGGATTTGGAGTTCGAGGCTCAGGATTTGAAGCTCGAAGCTCAGGATTTGGAGCTCAATGCTCTGGATTTGGAGTTCGAGGCTCTGGATTTGGAGTTCGAGGCTCCGGGTTTGAAGTTCGATGCACCGGATTTGAAGTTCGAAGCTCTGGATTTGGAGTTCGAAGCTCAGGATTTGAAGTTCAAAGCTCAGGATTTGGAGTTCGAGGCTCTGGATTTGAAGTTCGAAGCTCTGGATTTGAAGTTCAAAGCTCTGGGTTTGGCAGTGGAATCCTGTAGCCTTTTCCATAGCCAAGAATCGAGTTCGAGTAGGAGGACGAGGACGAGGACGAGGACGATTCACCTCTGATGACCCTTTTGACCTGAAGCGAACCTTCTTCTAACCCTCAGCCATCAGCTTTCGTCCACCAAAACTACAGATGAGTGAGCTGAGGTTGCATCGGGGACGGGTCCGTTGCACTCAGTGAGGACTGTTTTTACTCATGCCTGACCTTTCTTATTCTCGCGCGATTGTTTTTGGAGCTGGTAGTTGGGGCACGGCGCTGGTGGCGCTGCTGGCGGAGCGTGGGCTGGAGGTGCAATTCTGGGGACGGGATGCGGCGCTGATGGAGGAGATCCGCTCGACACGCCGGAATGCACGCTATTTGCCGGGACTGACACTGCCGGAGTCTGTGCGGGTGACGGCTGATATGGCTGAGCTGACGCCTGCGGAGTTGCTGGTGTTTGTGGTGCCGTCGAAGGCGGTGCGTGAGACGGCGGCGCGGGCCGTGGCCGCAGGGCTGGGGGCCAGAGTCGTGGTTTCTTGTGCGAAGGGAATTGAGCTGGGGACAGGACGACGGATGACGGAGCTGCTCGGGGAGGCTTTTCCTGAATCGGCCCTGGCGGTGCTGACGGGCCCGAATCACGCGGAGGAGGTGTCTTTAAAACAGGCGACAGCCGCCGTGGTGGCCTGTGCCGATGGGGCGGTGGCGCGTGAGGTGCAGGCGGTGTTCACGCTGCCGTGGTTCCGCACTTACACGAGCGATGACGTGATCGGTGTGGAGTGGGCCGGGGCGATGAAGAATCCGTATGCCATTGCGGCGGGGATCGCTCTGGGGCTGCGTTTGGGCGACAATGCAATCGCGGCGCTGGTGACGCGGGCACTGGCCGAGATGGTGCGCCTGGGCGTGGCGATGGGCGGCCGGGCGGAGTCCTTCATGGGACTTGGCGGCGTGGGGGATCTGATGGCCACGTGTTATTCGGA
>JAIXVB010000673.1 GCA_027483245.1 Verrucomicrobiaceae bacterium
CCAGTGCGCCGCAGCACCGCACGCAGCCGCGCCAGCAGCTCACGAGAGGAGAAGGTCTTCGGCAAATAATCATCCGCCCCCAACTCAAGGCCCACGATGCGATCCACCTCCTCACCACGACCGGTCAGCATCATCACGGGCACCTTCGATTTCAGCCGAATCCGACGCAGCACTTCAAAACCATCGCAGCCCGGCATCATGACATCGAGGATGAGAGCGGCCCAGAGCTCGGAAGTGGCGCGTTCGGCTCCGCGCACGCCATCGTGCTCCATCTCAACCTCGAAGCCCATGGGCTTGAGGTAATCGGCCACGAGCTGGCAGAGCTCAGTGTCGTCGTCGATGATGAGGAGGCGCATGGCGGAGTGGATCCTATCCTCTATCGACACGCCGTCTTCTTTTCGCGAGGATCTTTACGGGATGCTGACAATTCTCTTCGGATTCGCTGAAGCGGCTCTGACACAGCCGGAGTTTAAGAGAGCATGATCAAATCGCTCCTCGTTCTTTTTCTGCTCGCCACTCACCTCGCAGCGCATGATTTGACCCCGATGGATCGTGAGACGTTGCGGGCGCATCTTTTGGAGGAGTGGACACAGAAGGCAGAGCGGGGACGCTCAAACGCTGCTTCGGAATCTCGAGGCGAAGAGAGAAAAGCGGTGAACACAGGCTGGAAAACGAAGGCACAGGTTGCTTCGGGGACTTCGGGTTTGCAACTCGCCGCCGCAGCCGTGGCGAATGCTGCCGGGGCACCATCCACGGCAAAGGCGTTTCTGCCTTTCACACGGCTCGATCTCCGTGCTGACAGTGAGTTTCTTTATGTGGGTTCCAATGGCCTGCCGGATCACAACATGATGGTCGGCATCACGGCTTGGCAGCAGCAGGTGCCACTGCCGCAATATTACTTCGGGGACAATGCCTGGCGCATCCCGCTCAACCCTGTGCCTGCGAAAGAACCGGCGATGGTCAAAGGACGATTCCTCCGCGGAGCCATCGCACTCGCGGTGAATGGCATCCCCATTTTTAATCCCCAGAACAATCGCGGTGAGATCGCTCAAGAGATCGGCGAGCTGGATCAGTGGGGCGGCCACTGCGGTCGTGCGGATGATTACCACTACCACATCGTGCCGCTGCATTTGCAGGCCATCGTTGGAAAGGACATGCCGCTGGCCTATGCGCTGGATGGTTATGCGATCTATGGATTGACAGAGCCCGATGGCTCTCCGGTCGGTCCATTGGATGAATGTCACGGTCACGAATCAGCGACCGGTTATCATTACCATGCCTCGCTGAAGTATCCGTATGTCATCGGCGGATTCCATGGCGAGGTCGTCGAGGAAGGAGGGCAAGTGGACCCACAGCCACGCGCTCAAGGGGTGCGACCTGACACACCGCCACTGCGCGGAGCCACGATCACGGATTTCGAAAGCACGGGTAAGAGCAGCTACAAGCTCGGTTACAAGGTCAACGGTGAAACACGCTCCATCAGCTACCGCATCGAAAGCGATGGCACGTATCCCTTTGAATATGACAACGGCAGCGAGGGCAAAACGAATGAAGTTTACACAGCCCGACGCGGCGGCGGTGAGGGCGGACCTCCAATAAAAGGCCCTGGCGGACCTGAGGGCATGAAAGGCAAAGGAAAGGGCAAGGGACAGGGTCAAAGCGGACGTTCACCGCGCCCGCAAGCCAAGGCCGAGAGCACCCTCAATGTGAATGGCGATGGAGTCGTCACCGCGCAAGAGTTCGCTGAGCAGGCGAAGATGAATGCTGCGAAAAAAGGTCTCGCGCTGACGGAGGCGATGTCGAAAGCGAAGGAGCAATTCAACGCGGCCGATCACAATCGAGATGGCAAACTCGACACGCCCGAGCTCGATGCACTGAATGAAAAAACGACAGTGGGGGATCCGCCGCCACCTCGCAGCGATGAACCACCCGCACGCGATGAGATGAAGAAGACGGAAGGCGGGGGGCGTGGTGGCAGGCAAGAAACCTTTGTCGCACTGCCCGATCAACCGCGCAGCAGCGATGGCAGATTCATGCTCAGCAGTCCAGTTGTTGAAGACCTGAAAAACCTGCCTCTGGAGTTCACGGGGGATGGTGATGGCATCAGCCCGCCGGTGGAGTGGTCGGATGCACCGGCGACAACGCAGAGCTATGCCTTGATCATGGATCACGTCGCTCCTGGGGGTGAAAAGAAATGGTATTGGACCGTCTATGACATCCCGGCAAACATCGCGAGTCTGCCCAAAGATTCCCAGCGCATCGGCAAGATCGGCAGCAGTTTCCGTGGTGCAGTCGGTTACGAGCCCCCGCACTCGAAAGGTCCTGGTGCAAAGACGTATGTGATCACGCTCTATGCGCTGGCCGAGCCCCTGAAAATCACGGGCACACCCGGACGGGAAGAGCTGCTCGCGGCGATGGCAGGCAAGGTGCTGGCGAGCTCATCGCTACGGGTCGTTCACAGCAGCGGCGGCAGTTCAACACCAGCGGGTGAAGAACGCCCCCGACCTCAAGAGGAGAAGAGCGAACAGCTTCCTTCGCCCCCACCTGCGGGCTCAGGTGATCGCCCGAAAGGCCCCGGTGGTGGCAAAGGAAAGGGCAAAGGTGGCCCGCCCGGACTCATCAAACCCAGCCTCGCCGACACGATGAAACTCAACGTCTATGCCGACAACTGGTTCATGCTCTATGTGAACGGTCGCCTCGTCGCCGTGGACAGCATCCAGTTCACACCGCACAACGTCGTCAGCGTCGATTTCCTGCCCGAGTATCCGATGACCCTCGCCGTGCTCGCCAAAGACAACGCCGATCCGAAGACTGGCATGGAATACGGCAGCAGCATCGGCGACGGTGGCTTCTGTCTGAAGTTCGCCGACGGCACCGTCACCAACGCGACTTGGAAGGCCAAGAACTTCTTTCACGGCCCGATCAACGGCGACACCACCAATCCGCAAGTCAAACAAGAGCCCCTTCCCGCCAACTGGTGGGCCATCGACTTCGACGACAGCACCTGGAAGAACGCCAAGGAATACACCGTCGAAGAAGTCGATCCCAAGCAGCCCTACTTCGAGAACAACTTCGAAGGCGCCAAGTTCATCTGGACCGACGACATCGCCCTCGACAACACCGTCATCTTCCGCACCAAAGTCGAAAAACCCGGCTGGACGCCAAGGTGGAACACGAAGCCGGATCTCGATGTCACCGGTGCGCCGCAAGAATAGTGGTTCTGGACGATGAAAGAGTAGGAAAGGTCAGCCTGACCGCATCCCTTCCTGTCTGCGCTTTTCTTCATCTCGCAGTAGGCGTTTCCCTTTTTCAATCTCATCGGCTGTAGGTGGAGGCAGACTCTCATAGAACTCGGTCCATCGCTCAATGAGCGCCACCAAAGAAACTTGGTCGAAGCCACCTCTATCCATTTGCGCATTAATCAAAGGAGCAAACTCAGCGGGAAGTTGGCCTCCGTTCTCCATCCAGCGTTTGAAAATCCAGAGGTAGAGATCGACCAACTCAAGGCCGATACTGTTGGTGCCAGCGCAGAACTCAGGCGGCACGAATGGCAGGTTGGACAAGTCCATTTCAGGCATCCCTGGCCCAATGCGAATGTCCGTGTTTCTGAGCTTGGCATAGATGGCCGCCAGAGCTTTCTGGGACCGATTGAACTGGGTCTGCTGGTCAACAACCACTCGCCGCGCCTCATCTGGGCTGGAAAGCCGGCGGGCAATGCCCGCCATCACGAACTGAAATCCAATCATGTTCGGTGAGATGTCGAGCACCGCCTCGCCGTCACAGCAGTGGTAGCAGATTTCATCGGGGTGAGCGATGGCCCACGTCAGCGCATCACCGACTAACTGCTTGGTTCGATGATCGAATGGGCTTCTTTGGACGCGCTCACAGAGCGTTTCGCAGACGGAAATAAAGATGGGAGTGGCCTTCTCTGTCTTCGTTTCGATCCTGGCTTCCCATGCCAGCTTCTTGGTCTTTTCGTCGAATAGCTGCGCAAGGTTCCAGAGCAAAAAGTAGCGCAAAGGTGTCCAATAGCTGGTCCATGTGACAGCAGGGTTGATACCTGCATCGAACACCTGATCGTAAAAGCAAATGATCGCATGGTCTGCCTTCTCGATCCGATAAAGGTCAAAAGTTAGGTCACACTCTTGTTGTATCTGCACCAGATCTGGAATGATCTGGGCTAGGCGTCCAAGCCCCATTTCTGAGGCATGAAGCCGTTCCATTCCAAATCGATTGCGAAGACCAGCCACTCTTGCGGCCGCCGCACTGTCTAGATCGAAAGGTGATTGGAGCACTCCATAGTAGAGGCGCGGTTGTTTCGGATCGAACAGGTTGTTTCCCGTGTGACCGCTTTCATCGACATAAAAGAACATGGGCCGACTCAGGCTATTCATTGGGCATAGTCAAGTTTTGCCACCGATGTCACCATTATTGGTGCCGGCTTCCTCCAGGCATGACCTCTTTGCTGCAATTCCAGAATGGTGGAAATGCGAGGTCTAATCTGAGGGGAATAACGTCATCGTCCTCGCCGTGACCTCCTGCACGAAAGACACTGGCACCTTGCAGATCGGCTGCCATTGGCGCTCATTCCAGTCCTGGGAGCGCACATGGTCACAGAGCACGACGCCTGATACTGGCAGTCCGGCTGGAACGGCGAGTTCGAAGGGATAGCCTTTCACCTTGCTGGTGATCGGGCAGAAAACGGCGAGTCCGGTCTTCTCGTTGTACCGTGTGTGACTGAGCACGATGGCGGGCCGACGGCCAGCTTGCTCACGGCCAGCCTGAGGATCGAAAACGAGCCAGCCGATGCTGCCGAGTTCGGGCACAGGCGGTGTTTTCCTTTTCATGCGGGGATGACCTCCCGTCCGACATCCTGCCCCCACTCCGTTGCGGGATGAAGGTTCTCTGGCGTCACCTGTGCGAGCAGATCGTCCAGAGACGGACGTTTCGGCAGCGGCTTCACGGTCAATCCGGCGGCTCCCACTTTCAGCGACACGGAGTCGCCCTCCTGGACGTGGATTTGCTTCGCCACGGGTAGAGGAATGCGCAGGGCAAGGCTGTTGCCCCATTTTTGAATCGTCGCGGTCATGTTTCTACAATGAGTCCACCGCAGCGGATGTCAACGGCGGCTACAACTCCTTCACGGTCTCCCGATAGAGCTGAACAGCAGCGGCTTGGGCGGGCGTGGTCGGATTCGGAGGAGCCTCCAATGCCTGAACAAACCTCATCGTCTCCTCTGCATCCAAAAAGACCTCATCCGCCGTGGGAATCGGAACACTCAGCCCGAGGCGCGTCTCTTCCCGATTTGATGCTGAGTCATAGACGTGGCTCAAGCTGCCGTCTGGATATCGTTCGTTCATGACTTGAGTCTCCGTGTGAAGGCAACGAGGTCAACTCCGCTCGCTGACCCAATCCTGACAAACTTGTCCGCGATCCTTGAAGCTCCGCTGACAGTTTCTGTGTCATACTCCGAGAGTTGGCGCTCATCCTTCGACCATGAAACCTCTCCGCTTCCTCTGCTGTCTCCTGTTGGCTCAGGCAACGCTCGCCGCCGCGCCGCCGAACATCCTCTTCATGCTCTCGGACGATCAGGCCTGGAGCGGTCTGTCGTGCCAGATGCACCCGGACATGCCGGACTCGAAAAGCAGCCTCGTGCAGACGCCGAACATCGCGCGGCTCGCGGAGCAGGGCATGAGATTCAGCGCGGCTTATGCGCCTGCACCGGTGTGCTCGCCGACGCGCATCAGCTTGCAAACGGGACGGAATCCCGTGGCGCTCGGCTGGACGAAGGCCGCTCCGGCGGAACTGGGTCATCGCTTGATCGAAGGCGACAACCGCAAAAGCATTCGCGACGACGAGATCACCATCGGGCAGATGCTGAAGTCGGCGGGTTACGCGACCGCCCACTACGGCAAATGGCATCTCGCAGGCGGCGGACCTGCCGCCCACGGCTACGACGAAAGTGATGGCGACACAGGCAATCAAGACGCCGCACCGCATCTGCCGCCGAACCCGGTGGACATCTTTGGCATGGGCTCGCGTGCGGTGGATTTCATGAAGCGGAGTCAGGCTGCCCGGAAGCCCTTTTTCATCCAGATGAGCTACAACGCGCTGCATTATCCCGAGAACGCCACGCCCGCGTTGCTGGAGAAATATCGGAAGCTCGCCTCCGGCGGAAACGACAAGGAATTAGGCCGTGCCGCCATCGCGGAAGACCTCGATCGCGGTGTGGGCGAATTGCTGGCAAAACTGGATGCTATGAGCCTCTCGAAGAACACCATCGTCATCTACATGTCCGACAACGGAGGCTCGAATCGCCGCACGCTGAATGGCGGCAAGGGCGATGTGTGGGAGGGCGGCATCCGCGTTCCCTTAATCATTCGCGGGCCCGGCATCGCGCCGAACTCATGGTGCCACCAGCGGGTCGTCGGCTACGATTTCTTCCCGACCTTCTGCCGTTGGGCTGGCGTGAAGGCACCACTGCCAAAACAACTCGAAGGCGGCGACATCACCCATCTGCTCAGCGGCTCCTCCGAACCCGTGAAACGCCCTCGCGAGCCGCTTGTGTTTCATTTTCCGCACTATCAAGGCGACTCACCGCACTCGGCGATCCTCAGTGGGAACATGAAGCTCCTCCACTTCTACGAAACGGGTGCAAACCATCTCTTCGACCTCCAAGCCGACATCGGCGAAACCAACAACCTCGCCGCCGCCAAGCCCGAACTCACCTCAACACTCGCCAAACAGCTCGCGGACTATTTGAAGGAAGTCGGAGCCGAAATGCCGAAGCCCAATCCAAACTACGATCCCGCCAAAGAGCCTGCGATGAAAGGCGGTGGCAAGGGTGGTAAAGGTGGGAAGAAAGGAGGCAAAAAGCCATGAAGCCACTCTTCATGTCACTGGGGTTTGCCACGTTCGGCTTGCTGCTGATCGCCGCTGCACCGGAGGAAAAGCCGAAAGGCGGCGCAGGCCAGGGCGGCCAGGTCGAGCCTGCGGTGGTGCCTCCGTATCTTTTCAACGTCTGGCTTTGCCGACCGGGCGCAGAGTCAGTGACCGTCAGCGTTCTCGCTTGGGACGACATGGAGGCCTTCATTGAGTATGGCGACGGATTGAAAACTGCCGTGGTCAAACTGAAGGCCGGTGAGCCGCAAAACATCTTGCTGGGCGGCTTGAAGCCCGACACGAGCTACAACTACCGCCTCACCTATCGCCGCGCGGGTGGAGAGGCCGTGCAGGATGCGATGCGCAGCTTTCACACGCAGCGGAAGGCCGGATCGAAGTTCTCCTTCGTCATGCAGGCGGACTCGCATCTGGACAACAACACCGATGTGCGCGTTTACCAGCAAACGCTGGCCAACATGCTGACCGACAAGCCGGATTTCATGTTCGACCTCGGCGACACGACGATGGTGGACAAGTTTGGCCGCTTCTACACACGCTCCGAGTCGCAATACAAAGCACAGCGCTACTACATGGGCCGCATCGCGCACAGTGTGCCCATTTTCATGGTCCTGGGCAATCACGACGGCGAACGCGGCAGCGATCCGGGAATGTCGGAGTGGTCGCTCAAACAGCGCCACACCTACTTTCCGAACCCCACCGATGGAAACGACAAGCACAGCTACTTCGCCTTCGAATGGGGAAATGCGCTTTTTATCGGCCTCGATCCGTTTTGGTCCACCATGCAGCGTGGAGCCTCCGGCTGGGACATGACGCTCGGTGAAACGCAGTATCGCTGGCTCACTAAGACGCTCACCAGCAGCAAAGCCGCGATGCGCTTTGTCTTCATCCATCACCTCGTCGGCGGTTTGGGCCGCGATGTGCGCGGCGGAGCCAAACCAGCCGCCTACATGGAATGGGGCGGCAAAAACGCGGAAGGCAGCGAGGGCTTCAAAGAGAACCGCCCCGGCTGGGAAATGCCGATTCATAAGCTCTTCGTCAAAAATGAAGTCAACATCGTCTTCCACGGCCACGACCATCTTTTCGTCAAAGAAGAGCTCGACGGCATCATCTACCAAGAAGTCCCCCAGCCCGGCCATCCCAGCGGCGGCACCCGCAGCGCCGAAGAATACGGTTATGGCGGCGTCATCCTCGGCAGCGCCGGCCATGTGCGAGTCACCGTGAGCGAAAACGAAGCCCAAGTGGACTACGTGCGCAGCATCGTGCCCGGCGTAACGCGTGCTGAGATGGCGAATACGACCGTTGAACACAGCTATACGATCCACCCCTGAGACAAAGCGCCAGATGACGACATTCGATTCACCGTCATAGTTGGCCCATGCCTGCGAAGAAAAAAAAGAACGACCAGCCTCTGACAGGTGCGGAGTTGATCAAAGAGACCTGCCGTCGCATCCGGGTGGCCC
>JAIXVB010000350.1 GCA_027483245.1 Verrucomicrobiaceae bacterium
AGACATGAATGAGGTGAATTGAGGTTGGTTTAAAAACGGGTCGTTAGACTAGAGGACCTTTGTTCTCGCGCAAGTTCCCTGAGACCGTTGGGCATGGATTGACCTCGGATGGTCGATTCTAGGGCACCGGAGAGATCGCCTCGGGCGAGGCGTATGTGTTGAAGATGTCTTTGCCTTTTTCCCCCACGCGTCGTGCAATGCTGAAAAGTCTGCCTTGGGCGGCTCTCGGTTCGGGCCTGAGACTGCATGGGCAGGAATCACGGAGCCTTTGGCAAACAGGGAACGCGGTGATTGATCGGGCTCGTGAGGTGGCTTTGCAGCGATTGAAGCCGACGCAGGCTCAGCTGGAGCATGCCTGGGAGCTGCACTTTGGCAGTGTGGTGTTTGAATCCTATGGCTTTGCGCCGCGTTGCGCTTTGGAGGGCGAGCGTTTTCAGCAGGCGGTGAGTGCGGGGGCTTCCTCGGAGGAACTCGCCGACCTGAGGGAGGAGATGGCGATGAATGGTCACACCCGCAGCGAGCGTGAGCGGAAGGAATTTTTGGAGACTTTTAAGGCCGCGGGAGTGACCTGCATTTTTCAGAACGCAGGTGAGGAGGGCAGTGATCCGATGCGTTTGATCAAACGACTCGCGCACTTCACGGAGGCGACCGATTTGCTGCGACCAGAACTGACCAAAGTCCTGCGTGTCGAGGATGTCTTGGCGGTGAAAAAAGCCGGGCAGGTGAGTCTTTGTTTCACGGGCAATGGCGTGCCGTTGCGCCAGGAGTGGCAGAATGTGCGGGATGAGCTGCGATTGATTCGCCTGTTTCATGAACTGGGTATCCGCATGATGCACCTGACCTACAATCGGCGAAACCCGATCGGCGATGGGGCGGGCGAGCCCCACGACGGTGGGTTGAGTGACTTTGGTCAGGCGGTCGTGGCGGAGATGAATCGTGTGGGGGTGATGGTCGATGTGGCGCACAGCGGTTGGAAAACGAGTCTGGATGCGGCGAAAGCCTCGAAACTTCCCATGGTGGCCAGTCACACGGCCTGTGCGGATGTGTATCGGCATTTCAGATCGAAACCCGATGCGGTGATCCGGGCGATTTGTGACACGGGTGGGTATGTCGGGGTCTGCTGCATCTCGCGCTTTTTGGGTGGGGAAGGGGACATTCAGGTCTTCCTGAATCACCTGGATCATTTGCTGAAGAAGTTCGGGTCGGATCACGCAGCGATTGGCACCGACATCTCTTACACCTCACGTTTTGACAAAGAAGAACGGCTCAAGGTGCCTCGTCGGGCGGATGGCAGTTCTCCGCTGAGTTCGGGGGGAGATCGTTGGGAGCATCTCTGGCCGAAGGATGATTATCAAACCACGATCGAAGCTGAGCAGAGCATCGCCTGGACGAACTGGCCCTTGTTTACCCTGGGCCTGGTGATGCGCGGTCATTCGGACGAGACCATTCGAAAGGTCCTGGGCGGCAATGTGATGCGTGTGTTAAAAGCCCAGGTCGGGTAATCTGAATTTTTTTGTCCAAACTTGTCTCCAGCTCGCCTTTGTCACCTGTAATCGCCATGACACCTGTCCCTCATCACGAACTGCTGACCAATCGCCGTGACTTCCTGCGCCGGGGAGGTGCGGGTTTTGGAGCGCTGGCCCTTTCCTATCTCATGGGGGAAAATCCACTGTCAGCCGCCCTGGGCGATGAGGGGGGGCAGCCTGGAACGCCGATGTCTGCAAAGCTGGCGCATCGTGCGGGCAAGGCCAAGAGCGTCATTTTCTTGTTCATGGAGGGTGGGCCAAGCCACATCGATACCTTTGATCCCAAGCCGCTGTTGAGAAAATTGGAAGGCCAGGAGTTGCCACCCAGCTTTGGCCAGGTCATCACGGCGATGGGTGAAAGTCGTGCCCCGCTGCTCGCTGACAAACGCGAGTGGAAACAGCATGGGGAGAGTGGTCTGTGGATGTCGGATTGGCTGCCGTACACGTCCAAGGTGGCGGATGATCTCTGCGTGATCCGCTCCTGTGTGTCAGACGGCATCAACCATGCCGGTGGGGTTTGCCAAATGAACACTGGCAGCATTTTCGGTGGGCGTCCCTCGTTGGGGGCCTGGGTGAACTATGGGTTGGGCACGCAGAATCAAAACCTTCCCGCCTTTGTGGTCCTCAAAGACAGCGACTCACAGGTCGTCAATGGCGTGCGCAATTGGGGCAGTGGCTTCATGCCTGCGGTTTACCAAGGCGTGCAGTTTGAGCCCGATGGCACCCCGATCGCGAATTTGATGACGCCGAAATCGATCAGTGATCAGCGGCAGCGTTCAAAGCTGGCGTTCCTGGGCAAGATGAACAGTCAATACGGTCAGCCACGCACGGACAACACGCAGCTCGATGCACGCATCAAGGCTTACGAGCTGGCGTTCCGCATGCAGGCGCAGGCCCCTGAGGCGGTGGATCTGACCAAGGAAAGTGAGGCCACCAAGAAGCTGTACGGTTTGGATGATCCGAAGACCACGACCTTTGGGCGCAACTGTTTGTTAGCGCGTCGTCTCGTCGAGCGTGGGGTGCGGTTTATTCAGCTCTATTCGGGTGCCGGTAGCAAATGGGATGCGCACGATAAGATCGAGGGCAATCATGCGAAGTATTTTGGTGAGACGGACAAGCCGATTGCCGGTTTGCTGATGGATCTCAAATCACGCGGGCTCTTGGATGAGACGCTGGTGATCTGGGGCGGTGAGTTTGGCCGCACGCCGATGAGTGAAAAGGGCGATGGTCGTGATCACAATCCGACCGGCTTCACCATGTGGATGGCCGGTGGCGGCATCAAAGGTGGTCAGGTCATCGGCAGCACGGATGAACTCGGCCTGCGTGCGGTGGATCAGAAAATGCATGTGCATGATCTGCATGCGACGATCCTGCACCTCATGGGCGTGGATCACACGAAGCTGGTCTATAAATACAAAGGTCGCCCCGAGCGCATCGATCAAAACGAAGGCCACGCCTTCACCAAGATGCAGATGGCCTGAGGTCAGAGTCCAAAGGCCTCTGGCAACAACTCCGCGATGGTGCGTGTGACTGGTTGACCTTCTTTCAGGTAGGTGACTTCCGTCTGACCACCTGGCAGGGAGAACTCGGCGATGACCTGGCGGCAGGCTCCACAGGGAGGAAACTCATGGCCGAGGCAGACGACGGATAGCCGGGTGATTTTCATGTCCGTGCCCTCGGCGGCGACCGCCTGAAAAATGGCGCTGCGTTCCGCGCAGATGGTCAGGCCGTAACTGGCGTTTTCGACATTGCAGCCCGTGTACATGCTTCCGGTTTCGGTCTCGAGAGCGCACCCGACGTGGAATTTCGAATACGGAGCGTGCGCTTTTTCAGCAACCGCGTGGGCTTGAGTGAGGAGAGGACTCATGAAAGCACGATGGCATAAAAAAGCGGAGTCAGATACCAAGACCTGACTCCGCGAAGGCTGGATTTTAGATCACAGAGCTTTGAACTTCACTTCACGCCACTGGACGGTGTAGGGGCCGGTGCCCTTTTTGATACCGTGGACCTGAAAGCCGATGTGGCCTTCGGGATCTCCAGGCTGGGTGAAGTCAGCGGTCTTCACGCCATTGACGAAGCTCTGGTAGTGGTCGCCTTGCACCACGATGCGGTAGTGATTCCACTCGCCTTTCTTGAAGGCTGCTTTGGCTTCTTCGGTGCGCACGGCTTCTGTTTTTGTCAGAATGCTCCACCAAGTGCCGCGACGGGCTTCGTCATAAAAATCACCGGCGGTGCCGTTGACCGCGATTTCGCACTGAGGGCCGTAGAGGCGACCTGCGGGCAGCGGTTTGTCATTTTTGCTGCCTTCGGGGGCTGGGTCACCTTCTTTGGCCAGTTTGCTGCGCACCTGCACGCCTGAGTTCAGCTCATTGTCCACTTTCACCTCGAATTGGAGTTCGAAGTCTTTGAAGGGACCTTTGGTCAAAAAGGTATTGCCGCTGCCTTCGACGGTGGTGCCAGTGAGGATGCCGTTTTCGACTTTGTAGGTGGCTTGACCACTGACGATTTGGGCATCTCCCAGCCCGTCTTTAAACCACTGCTGCCAGCCATCTTCGGCCTGTGCGTGGAGGGTGAGTGCGAGGGAAAGGGAAAGGGAAAGAAAAAGTGCTTTTTTCATGGGCGGAAAAGAACGGACAGAGAGTTTGAAATCCATCGGTGGGTTCTAGAAAACTTGATTTATTTAACTAAACTTAAATAAATGCCCCGATTTTAACCCGGTAATAACCCCAAAATAATTGAGTTCCGGCTTGAATGAACAAGTCGGGTGGGTTTTAATGGCATTAATTCCGGGTTTTTATCCCATGGCGCGCCCTTCTAACAGCTTCGATTCGGTCTCGATGACCATCGCGGTCACTCCCCAGATCAAAATGTATCTGGAGGATTTGACCCTCGATGGGACATACGGGAGCAGTCCGGCAGAGGCAGCAAGACTGCTGATCAGCCAGGCGATCGAATCGAAGATCAAGGATGGGCTGCTGACTCGGAGGAAGTTCATGATTCAAGATGGCGATGTCGTGCCTGTGCCATTGCCTGCCTAACCTCATTCCCTCCCGATGACCACGCAACCCGATCTTATCAGTGATACCCAGGTATTTACGACGCTTATGAACATCGAAATGAATGACCGCGACCGCAGTCCGAGCGGCGCTTGGAAATCTGAAACCCGCCTGGAGGTGTTGGCTCAAGAAATCGTGCGTTACATGCCAGATCTGGCCCAATTGCTCGTGCAAAACGGCCTGGTTAAGCTGGCTGCCTGATATCGCTTGTTCCCCACACCATCCTCGAGATGACATGAGGCCAACGTCGTTGACGTTGGCCTTGTCATTTCTAGCCTCGGCGTCCATCGTGAAGACTTCCCTTTTGATATGTCACGTCTTTCTCAAACTCTGCTGCCTCTGCTCGCGCTCACGTTGGGGTTGAGCGCCTGCGCCACGGTGAAGCGTCTCACGCCTGATCTGACGAAGATCCCGACGCCACCGATGCCCACGTTCAAGACCTTGAAAAAGATCACCCGCATCCTGCCGGGCATGCCGGATTCGGACAAGGTGGCGGAGGATGATCCGCAGATGCCGTTCAATGCACGGGGAACCCTGGGTTATGGGCACACCCTGCGCATTCATGTTTACGAAGGCACCCGCTCCACCAAACGCATCTACAATGGCGTGGCGATGATCGATACCAAGGGCGTGATCGACTTTAAGGAAATCGGCAGCGCCAAAATCGGAGGTGGCACGCTGCCGCAAGCGGTGGAAGCCATCGCGGCGACTTTCCGAGTGGGAATGCGCCTGACACGGCCTTTGACAGTGCATGTGTTGTCAGTGGAGGACACCCCTGTCGTTTCGATCTGTGGGGATGTGATCAAAGATGAATTCATCCCTGCCTGGGAAGACATGACGATCCAGCAGGCGGTGAAAGTCGCCGGAGGTCGTAAAATCGGCTCCTCTCATCATGGCGTGTATGTCATCCGTGAGGGCAATCGCCGTTATTTCACCAGTCTGGAAGCAGCTGACCGGGAAGAACCGGAACCAGGAGACATCATTTACCTTTCCCCAGACATTTGATTTCATGATCGACTACATCGGCGGCAATCCGGCCGCGAACCAAAACCCACTGAGCAGCCTTTTCAAAACCATCGCCATTTTGAGGATTGGCACGGGGACTCTGCTCATGAGTCGTCATGGCTGGCAGGCAGCATGGGGAGCTTATGATTTTTTGTGGAATGAAAAACCCTGGAGCTGGGTCGTGGCTTTTCATGAAGTGGGCCTTCCAAAGCCTGAACTGCTGGCACCTGCGGTGGC
The DNA here is from genome assembly GCA_027483245.1 of Verrucomicrobiaceae bacterium. Lineage (GTDB taxonomy): Bacteria > Verrucomicrobiota > Verrucomicrobiia > Verrucomicrobiales > Verrucomicrobiaceae > Prosthecobacter. The sequence continues at coordinate 5,825 of JAIXVB010000350.1, forward strand.
GATCGTCGTCGCGGGTGTGGCTCTCAGTTGGTGCGTTGGTTTTCTCACGCGCTTGTTCGCGGTGGTGTTCATGCCCGTGGCCATTGGCGTGATTGTCAAAGCCGGTCCTGAGCACCTGGAGACAGGTTGGCTCTACCTCTTGATCGCATTCACCCTGCTGCTCTTCGGCTCGGGAGCGATCTCGATCGATAAGCTCTTCCGCCTTGGTGAAAACTGGGGCAAACCGAAGAAAAAACGCTGGTGAAAGCCCGTGTGACAGCCGCTCGCCCGCCAACTTCCGCTTTGGCATCCAACGTGCCCGAACGAGTGCTGGCGATCGATCCTGCTCTGCGAAATACTGGCTGGGCCATCCTGGAAAAGTCAGGTCGTGATCTGCGGGCTGTGGCCTATGGGGTGATCTCAAACCCCGCCAAACTCCTTCACTCAGGGTGCCTCGTGGCGATTCGTGAGCAGCTGCAAGACGTGATTCGCGAGCACTCTCCCACGGTGTGTGCCATCGAGGCCACGATCTATGTCCAGAGTTTCAAAACCGCGATTGTCCTGGGCACCGCACGCGCAGCCTGCCTCATCGCGGCTGCTGAACATGGATTGGCGATCTACGAATACGCGCCGAAGGAAGTCAAACAAGCTGCTGTGGGACGTGGGGCCGCGCAAAAGGAGCAGGTCGCCTTCATGATCCGCTCCATGCTGCGGCTGCGTGAGACGCCGCCTCCCGATGCGGCCGATGCGCTCGCGGTGGGCATCGCTCATTTTCAGAATTCGGATGCCGGCGCGGCGATTTTACGCGAGTCGAAGCGGGTCTGAAGGTGGCATTTCGCGGCTTTACACGGGAATCTCCAACGTGGTAATTTTCTCGAATTCAGGCCGTCAGTGATTCGCTAGAACTCACGGGGTTCTGGACTTCGCAGAATTGCCTCTCTTTTCATGAAACCCATTTCTCTGCGACTGCGGGCCTCGTTGCTCGGCCTCATGCTGGCTCTGCTCGGCGTTGGTTTATGGCCGAGCGGACGTGAGTTCGCTCAAGATCCTGAACCGCCGAGGGAAGGTTCTTTGATCATGCCCCGGATTGCAACGCAGCGATTGGGCGACCCGAGTTCGGAGACTCGCAAACGGCTCATGCAGCGCGTGCCTGGCACGGTCAAAGGGATCACCGATCGCTTCGTAGGAAAGCTCGTTTTGGATTCCAAGGAGATGGCCCGCGAGGAGGATGGGGTGATGAAAGTGCGCCGTGTGCGATTGGTGCGGGATGACACGTTTAAATACCCTCTCTTGCGTGTCGAGGATGAGTTGATTCGTTCAGCCGGGGGAGATTTACTGATGCGGCAGAAGGCGATGGTCGGCGATCATGTCCTAGTAAAGCCGCAGTCCGCGCAGACCTCCGAGGCAGAAGTGCTGGCGCAGTTTCCCAAAGAAGAAGGGGCCAAGTTGCGCAAACGAATGCCCGCTTCAGGACTGTGGTTGATTGCTTTTGATCATCCGATTTTGGACACCGTGCCGCGTGCGGTGACTCGGCTGGCGGGCATGAAAAAAAACGTTCGTTACGCTGAGCCAGACTATGTCATGAGTGCGGATGTCTTGCCGAACGATGCTTCGTTTTCGGAACTCTGGGGCCTGCACAACACGGGCCAGACCAGTGGTGTCAGCGATGCCGACATTGATGCGCCAGAGGCCTGGAATGTGGTGACGGGAAGTGACTCCGTCCTGGTAGCTGTGATCGACTCAGGCATTGATCTCACGCACCCGGATTTGGTGGGAAACCTCTGGGTGAACCCAGGCGAGATCGCAGGCAATGCGGTGGATGATGATGGCAACGGTTATGTGGATGATGTGCGCGGTTGGGACTTTGTGAACGACGATGCGAGCCCTCAAGATGACAATGGTCATGGCAGTCACTGTGCAGGAACGGTGGGTGCCGTGGGGAGCAATGGAGTTGGGGTGGCAGGTGTCTGTTGGGATGTCTCGTTGATCGGGCTGAAGTTTTTGGATGCCTCAGGCAATGGTTCACTTTCAGATGGGGTGGAGGCGATCTCGTATGCGACAGGTCTTGGGGTGACCTTGACCTCGAATTCCTGGACGGGCGGGGATTATTCTCAGGTGCTCAAGGATGTGATCGATGCCGCCGATGCCGCGGGTATTTTGTTTGTCGCCGCCGCTGGAAATGATGCGGTCAACAACGACGGCTTTCTGACCTATCCGGCCTCGTATGAGAGTGCCAATATCTTGGCTGTGGCCGCCACAACTCGCACCGATGCGCTCGCTGCTTTTTCGAACTATGGCGAAGTTTCCACGGATCTGGGGGCTCCTGGGCAGGACATTTTGAGCACGATTCCGGGCGGCGGTTACGGTTACAACAGCGGCACCTCCATGGCGGCACCTCATGTTTCGGGAGCTTGTGCCTTGTTAAAATCTTTTAAACCAGCGCTGACGCACGCACAGGTTCGTGAGTTGATTTTGAGCAGTGTGGATGTCATCCCCGCACTGACGGCCAAGACGGTCACAGGAGGTCGTCTGAATGTTTACAGCGCTTTGTTAGCCAGTGATGACATCCTGGTTTCTCCGGGGTTGGGATTCCATGCGAAAGGTCCGGTTGGCGGTCCCTTTACCCCTTCGACGCAGGTTTACACCCTGACCAATCACAGCCCAGTGACCGCAGACTGGACCGCGTCGGTGAATCGGCCTTGGGTGACGCTTTCGCTCAGCAGCGGCAGCCTTCTTCCAGGACAAAGCGTGGAGCTGACGGTGAGTCTGAATCATGAAACTGCGGGTCTGTTAGCAGGCAATCAATCAGCGACCTTGGTGGTTCAGAATCTAAACACGAACCGGACGCAAACTCGACTCATTCAGGTGCAGGTGGTGCCACCACCGGTGCATCGTTTTGATCTGGATGTGGACCCGGGTTGGTCGCGCAGTGGAGAGTGGGCCTATGGCACGCCGACCGGAATGGGAGGTGGTCAATACGGGCGTCCGGACCCAACATCTGGATTCACGGGTTCTCAGGTCTTTGGGGTGAATTTGAATGGCAATTACGATGCGACACCTGGCCCGGGGCAGTATCTGACAGCGGGTCCTTTTGATTTTTCAGGTCATCACGATGTGCAGCTGCGCTTTCATCGCTGGTTGAATTCAGATTTCCAAACTTGGGTCTATGCCACGGTGGAAATATCCACGGATGGTGCCAACTGGAACACCGTCTGGAGCAATGGAACCACTCCCCATGTCACAACGCTGTGGACCCAGGTCGTGCATGACATCTCTGATTTGGCCGATGGCCAATCTCAGGTCTATGTGCGCTGGGGGCATCGAGTCGAAACGGCGGATGCCTATGCGTATGCCGGCTGGAATATCGATGATGTGGAGTTGCTCGCGGTGCCTAACAAACAATTGCGCCTTACTTTGCCGCCATCCGTGACTGAGGGCGGATCGGCTGTGGCGGCCAAAATCACAGCCTCTCCCGTTCTTGAAAGTGATCTGCAAATCACCCTGCAATCAAGCCGCCCGGGACAAGAAGTCAGCGTGCCGGAGGTTGTGGTCATTCCTGCGGGTGCGGAGGAGGTGTTTTTTAATTTAGCCTCGATTCAGGATGCTGTGGTGGATGGGACTCAAAGCGTAGTGATCACCGCCAGTGCGCCTGGCTATCCTGCCCATGCAGCCTCCGTGCTATCCCATGATGACGAACAGGGAGAACTCGTGCTCGTACTGCCTGCAAGCCTCTCCGAAGGAGCTGGAACGGTCACCCATCTAGCCAGTGTGAGTCTCTCGGCTCCCGCCGTCGTGGACATTGTCATTGGCCTGACCTCCAGTGATCCTGGTGACTTGACTGTGCCCTCACAGGTGACTCTCATGCAGGGGCAGAGCAGTGTTAGTATTCCTCTGACCGCTCTCGAAGATGGCTGGATTGAAGGCGCAAAAACAGTCACGATCACGGCCAGTGTGATCAATTGGCAGCCTGCCTCAGCCAGCCTGCAAATCATCGATAATGAGTCACTTCAGTTGTCCGTTCAGTTACCGCCCATGAAGCTGGAAAGTGCGGGCTTGTTAACCGCTGCTGGCCAGGTGAGCACAGCAGGGATCTTGGTCAGTCCACTCACGGTGACTTTGATGAGCAATGATGAGACTGAGCTCAAAGTTCCTGCTCAAGTGACCATTCCCGCAGGCAGTGCTTCGGTGAGTTTCGATCTCGATTTTCAAGATGATGCTTTGGTTGATGAAGCTCAGAATGTGGAGGTGATGGCGAGCGCTGTTGGTTTTCTGTCGGGGGGGCAAACGATCTCCGTGAGCGATGACGAAATCCCTGCGTTGCCAATTTCACCTATGCCTGAGATGGGTCTGAATCCAGCGCACCCTGACACCGATCTCGCCTGGCAAATCGACCTCAACAGTGGCGGTATTCCGACGAGCTTCGATGTATTCTTTGGCACCCAGGAGATACCGACGGAGCTGCTGGGCAGCACGGCCAGCCTTCAATGGACGCTGCCCAGATTGAATGCCAATACCGTTTATCACTGGCGCATCGTTTCAACCAAGGGCGGGCTTAAATGTGAGGGGCCTGTTTGGTCGTTTACCACGCCGCCGCTGGGCCCCTTGCATCATCTGGGTTGGGATCC
>JAIXVB010000733.1 GCA_027483245.1 Verrucomicrobiaceae bacterium
GATGAGGATGAATTGGTAATGGTGCCCAAATGACGGCCGTTTGATGAGGATGACTTGGTAATGGTGCCCAAACGACGGCCGTTTGATGAGGATTGGTCGCCGAGGCTGCCCAAACGACGGCCGTTTGCTGAGGATCAGTCGCTGAGGCTGCCCAAACGACGGTCGTTTGATGAGGATTGGTCGCCAAGGCTGCCCAAACGACGGCGTTTTGACCTCACTTTGGGCGAGTTCGAGGCTCGCAGGGGGGCGAGGAGTGGCATTTGCCAAGTGCCGGATTGGATAGTGGGGTCTTGGCAAGTCCCTCTCCTTGGGGGGCGGGCGTGAGAGCCCTCAACACGGAAGAGCCGAGGACAAGTTCGAGGAGGAGGACGAGGACGACTCCACCAAGGACACTGAATACTGATCACCGCGCCCCTAGCCAAAGAGACGTCGATGGTTTTCCCCGATGCGTGCGATGATCTCTCCCAGGGGCAGGCCGTGCACTTGGGCGAGCAGGTCGTAGCTGACGGTGAGGTTGGTGGGGTGGTTCAGGGGCTGGTCGTTGTGCGTGAGGGGATGGCTGTTGAGGGTGTCCGGCGGACGCATGTCCGGGGCATCGGTCTCGGCGAGGAGGCGATCCAGGGGGATGCTGCGGAAGGTGGCGAGTTGGGCGACCTTGCGCTCGTGACCGAAGTAGGGCGAGAGGGAGAAGTAGGCCCCCTGACGCACGAGCGCGGGCACCCAGTCGGCCGGGCCGCTGTAGGAGTGGAGTAGGAATCCCCGGGGCGATGGGGCTTGGTGGCGCAGTTCTTCCTCCAGCAGCCCCCAGGCCCGCAGACAGTGGATGGTGACGGGGCGCTTCAGCTCGGTGGCGAGGGCCATCTGGGCGCGAAAGCAGGTGACCTGGGCAGGCAGATCGGGGTCGGTGATCCAGCGATCCAGGCCGATCTCTCCCACAGCAGCCTGGGGATGGGCGCGCAGGTGGTCCTGGAGGAGGTGGAGCCAGTCGGGGCTGCGTGCTTTGACCTGCCAGGGATGGAGACCAAAGGAGGGCCGCACCCAGGGATGATCGTGGGCGAGGGAGGCCACGGCGGGCCAGTCGCTCTCGCGGGTGCCATTGACCACGGCCTCGGCCACTCCCAGGGCGGGCAGTTCGGCCAGGATCTGGGCGCGCCAGGGATCCAGGCGGGAGTCTTGGAGGTGGTTGTGGGAATCGTAGAGCATGGCGGCAGGGAGTGAAGATCAGTCGCCGGGGAGGGGGCCGTGGAGAGGGGGGATGAAGACGCAGGATTGACTCTCGGGCAACTGTCCCCTTTGCTAGGGGCCTATGAGATGCGTCTTCCCTGCTCTGCTGTGGCTGCTGCCTGTGATGCTGTGCGCGCAGGGTCTGCGACCGGAGGGGCTGAAGGAGCTGGAGGCGGTGGTGAACCGGGCGGTGGCGCGGCAGAATCCGGCGGGAGTGGTGCTGTGGGTCGAGCAGGGCGGAAAAAGTCACACCCTGGTCAAAGGGGCGCAATCCCTGATCCCGGTGCGTGAGGAGATGGCGCTGGACACGATCTTTGATGCGGCGAGCCTGACCAAGGTGGTGGCCACAGCGCCCTGTGTGATGCTGCTGTGTGAGGAGGGGCGGGTGGATCTGGAGGCGCCGCTGTGCCGTTACCTGCCGGAGTATGTGGGGGAGGGACGGGAAAAGATCTGCGTGCGCCATCTGCTGACCCACACGTCAGGCCTGAAGCCGGGCATCCCGAAAGAGCCGCTGTATGCGAGTTATCGGGAGGGTCTGCGGCGCGCTCTGACGATGGCGCCGGAGATCCCGGTGGATGTGACCTTTCGCTACAGCGATGTGAACTTCATCCTGCTGGGTGAGCTGGTGCGGCGGGTGACGGGCAAAGGGCTGGATGCGTTCGCGACGGAGCGTATTTTTCACCCGCTCAAGATGACCCGCACGCGCTTCCTGCCCCCGGCGGACTGGCGCGAAAAGATCGCGCCGACGGAGCGGGATGAAAACGGGGTGATGCTCTGCGGTGTGGTGCATGACCCGACCGCGCGGCGCATGGGCGGGGTGGCTGGTCATGCGGGGCTGTTCACCACGGCGGGAGATCTGGCGAAGTTCGCGCGCATGTGCCTGGGCCTGGGCGGGCCGCAGGTGCTGAAACCGGAGTCGCTGCGGCGCATGCAGACGGTGGGCACGGTGGCCACAGTCTATGAACGGCGGGGACTGGGCTGGGACATCGAGTCCGCCTACAGCCGCCCACGTGGGGAGGTTTATCCGGTGGGTTCGTTTGGCCACACGGGTTTCACGGGCACGAGCCTGTGGATGGACCCGACTTCGCAGAGCTTTGTGATTTTTCTCAGTTCACGGCTGCATCCGGCCGGGGGCGGGTCGGTGCGGGAGCTCTATGAAGAAGTGGGCACAGCGGCGGCGAAGGCGGTGACCCTGCCGGCTGAGCCTGCGCAGGACTGGAACCTGACGCCCCGGGAGGAGAAGGAGGTGCCGACGGTGCTGAATGGGGTGGATGTGCTGAAGCGGGAGGGTTTCTTTCCGCTCAAAGGACAGCGCGTGGGCCTGATCACGAACCAGACCGGGAGCGATGCTGGCCGGAGCAGCACGATCGACCTCCTGGCCAAGGCACCGGAGGTGAAGCTGCGGGCGCTGTTCAGCCCTGAGCACGGCATTCGTGGGGCACTGGATCAGGAGAAGATCGGGGATGGGGTGGATAAGAAAACGGGGTTGCCGATCCACAGTCTGTATGGAGAACGGCGCGCGCCGACGGCGGAGCAACTGGCGGAGCTGGATGTGCTGGTCTTTGACATCCAGGACATCGGCTGCCGCTTTTACACCTACATCTCGACGCTGCGACTGGCGCTGGAGGCGGCGGCGAAGGCGGGTAAAAAGGTGCTGGTGCTGGACCGGGTGAACCCGATCGGTGGCACGACGGTGGAGGGGCCGGTCCAGGTGGAAAAGGAGACCTTCACCGCGACCCACGCGATCCCCATCCGCCATGGCATGACGGTGGGAGAACTGGCGCTGCTGATGAATGCGGAGCGGAAGATCGGAGCGCAGCTGGAGGTGGTGCGCTGTGAGGGCTGGCGGCGGGAGCAGGTCTATGATCTGACCGGCCTGCCCTGGATCAATCCGTCGCCAAACATGCGCACGCTGGAGGCGGCGCTACTGTATCCGGGCGTGGGACTGCTGGAGTTCTCCATCAGCGTGGGGCGGGGCACGGACGCACCTTTTGAACTGCTGGGCGCGCCCTATGTGGACGATCTGCGGCTTGGCTATGAGCTGAATAAACTGGGCCTGCCAGGGCTGCGCTTTTTACCCGTGCGGTTCACGCCCACGGCCAGTGTCTTCAAGGACGAGGCCTGCGGCGGAGTGCGTGTGCAGATCACCGACCGGGCGGCGGTGCAGAGCGTGGCCACGGGCCTGGGAATCGCCACCGTGCTGCAGCGTCTGTATCCGGAAAAGTTCGCGCTGGCCAAGGTGGGCACGCTGCTGAACCACCCTGCCCTGCTGGAGGCCCTGAAGGCGGGGAAAGACTGGAAACAACTGCGCGCTCTGATGGAGCCAGAGACGGCTGCCTTTGAACCGATCCGCGCCCGACACCTGCTCTATTGAATGGGCGCTGAGCGGGGATCGGGGCGGGAGTCAGGGGTAACTCAGGCGGTGGCGTGCTCGCGGAGAAAGGCTTTCACAGCCTCGGCCGTGGCGTCCATGGGATGCGTCACGAGAGCACTGGACTTTAAGGCCTCCAGGCTCGGGTGAGTCGGCTCATGACCCGTGGCCTCGGTGACGACCTCAGGGAACTTCGCCGGACTGGCGGTGCTGAGGACGACGGAGACGCGATCAGGGGCCATGTCGGTAAAGGCGCAGGCGGTGTGGGGGTCGATGACGTATTGCCAGTCCTGCCACATCTGGGCGATGACCTTGGGGATGGTGTCGTCATCCATGCGCGTGCTGCGGAAAGAACCCTGAGAACGTGGCAGCGTGACTCGCTCACCGGCCTTCATTCGCACCATGACCTGACGCACACGCTCCTGGTCCTGACCCATGAGGTAATAGAGATAACGCTCGAAGTTTGATGCCGCCTGGATGTCCATGCTCGGCGCATGGCTGGGCTGCACTTCCCCTTGGCGATATTCACCGGTGCTGAAGAAGCGGTGGAGGATGTCGTTCTGATTCGTGGCCACGCGGAAGCTGCCACAGGGCATGCCCATCTGCTGGGTCAGCCAGCCCGCCATGACATTGCCGAAGTTCCCCGTCGGCACCACGAACTCCACGGTGGCACGTGCCTCTTCCGGTAGGCGCAACCAGGCCCAGATGTAATACACGCACTGGGCCAGCACCCGCGCGATGTTGATGCTGTTGACGGCGGAGAGATTGACCGCGCGCACAAAGTCCACGTCGCCGAAGCACTCCTTCACCACCCGTTGGGCGTCGTCAAAAGTGCCCGGGACCGGGATGGCGAAAACATTGTCAGCCCCTGTGCAGGCCATCTGGCGCTCTTGCAGCGGCGCCACACGACCATTGGGATAAAGGATGAAAATCTGAATGCCCTCCTGCCCCATGCAACCATGAATGGCTGCACTGCCGGTGTCGCCGGAAGTGGCGCCGAGCACGGCCAGCTTCTTGCCCTTCAGCTGCACTTGGCGTTTGTAAAGCAGGCCCAGCAACTGCAGCGCGAAGTCCTTGAAGGCCAGCGTCGGCCCATGCCAGAGCTCCAGCACATAGGTTTTGTCGGTGATCTTACGCAGCGGGGCGACATCGGGCGAATCAAAGCGGGAGTAGGCCTGCGCGGTGAGCGTGTGCCATTCCTCACGCGGGATCTCCGGCGCGAAGAGGGTGAAGAACTCCGCTGCCAACTGCGCATACGAGAGCCCTGACCACGAGGGCAACTTCTCGGCAATGGAAGGCAGCTTCTCAGGCAAGAACAATCCCCCATCCGGCGCGAGACCGACTTCGACCGCTTCAGAGAAAGTGTGGGGCCGCGTTTGCCCGCGAGTGGAAATGTAAAGCATGAGAGGGACTGCGATTCTGCCCAGACTCGGCCTCAACTCAAGCCCAGAGAACCCCAAGATGACGCCACGACAAGCAGCGCCCCGTTTGACAACCCCTCATCCAGCGCCAGGATACTGGTCCTGTTTGCAGATGCGGGTGTAGTTCAATGGTAGAACACGAGCTTCCCAAGCTTGATACGTGGGTTCGATTCCCATCACCCGCTCCACGTTGTGGAATCAGAGGTCGCATTTTCCCTCAGCGGCTGAAACACAAGCCTGCGTTCTCTCCCTATCGGCGGAAATTAGGATCGGGGGCCAAGTATAAAAGTTCCAACTGTACGTCTGTGATGCCCTGACGCACCATCCCGATCTGGGCAGCCGCAGCATAGGAGAGATCGATGATGCGTCTGCGATGACCTATTCGATCATTGATCACCACTTCGACCGAACGACCTGTCTGCCAGTGGATGACCCGAACTCGTGAGCCAAAAGGCAGCGAATGATGCGCTGCGGTGAATTGATAGCGATCATACAGCGCGCCGGAGGCGGTGGGCCGCCCGTGCAAATAATCTGCGTAATAGGAGGCCGTTCCGCTAGCCGTGCCTAACACCACACTTTGGTGCCTTGAGAACACAGTCTCGGGGCGGTGTGAGTTTACTGGCTGAGAATGTTGGGGATAATACGCCGAATGATAGCACCTGCAGCAGCTGCAAACCTGGCAGAGTGTGACCAGGAGAAAGAGGAGTTGGAGGTTCATAATCCGGTGGGAGCCTTGGGGTCATGGAGCACTTTCACGGAGAAGCCTCGCTTTCGTTTTTGGAGTGAGCTTTTCGATCATTTGAGAAATGGCTGCGACGGTCGAATGAAGCGTCCCGGCTCGGCTGATAAAAATCGCCATCCCAGCAGGCAAATGAAGCAACTGCGTCCGATCATAGGATGCTGGCAGCAATAAAACCACGACGACCCTCGGATCACGGCAGGTTGTTCGGAGCTCTCCCTCGGGATCCAAGGATCGCAACTGATCCACCCCCAGAAAGACCACTCGGAGCCCACGATTCACGGTGACTCGCAGAGCATTCTGTTCATCGGACGCCACCGGCACCAACTGCAAACGCGTGCAAATTTGGATGGCGGTCAGGGTGAGATGCGGCCCAAGCCACTGTGGATCCAGCGTGGCATACCGCACTGCAGAGGACATTTCATTTCTGTCCCCAGGCTTATTGACCAATTTGGCCCGAATATTCTCAGACTCTGACCGCGAGGGTGAATACGCGTTCAGTTGCCTCCGCCGGATTCGTGGTTGCCAGCCTGTGGCAAGCCTCTCTTCGACCATTTTCCAATTCACCCGCCAACGCGATCCAATGCGAATGCAGGGCAGATGCTCACGCTGAGCGAGGACATAAACTGTCGGAAGGGGGATTTTGACGCGCTGGGAAAACTCACGCAGGCTGATGAGGTCTGCCATGTTGTGAGTGGCCACTCCAGAGCCTCTTTCACCGCTATGGGTGCCAAAGGCCACATCCGCATGAAAGGAACTTGGGATGGACGTCTTCATGGCACTCACAGCTTCAAGTTTGGTGCCACGAAAGAGCAGTCCCCAAAGACCAGATCGGCGATCTTAAAAGCACGATCTGATTCGATGCCGAGCCCATGACATCGCCGAGCGAAAAATAGCATGAAAAGTCGGCCGGTTTTTTTGGATATAAAATGGAAGACAGATTTCACGAGACGATCACGAAGCGTTCAAATCCCAAAAACCTCCGCTTATACTAACCACAATACGCACGTCAAACAAATAGTATGAACGTTTCGCTCAAGATTATGGATTATGAATTTATAATCCTTTAAATTATGGAATAGCATTTTTTGAGCTTATTTCAGCCCCTTTTTCGAGGCGATCAGGGATTGATCCCCCCTGTTCTCAAAGTCGTGTTTTTAGCTTTGGAACCCCGCATGAGGTTCCCTCTTCCATTTCTCAAAACGAGATTCGCGCATTTTGACAACCCCACAGGCATGGAAGTCTAGAAAACCTGAGGATTTGCTTCACTTCAGCCCCTGGAAAAAGAGGGGTGTCAGAAGACAAAAGGAAGCTTCCAGCGCAGAGCGTTCAGAGCATGGGTGAATCCCTGGGTTTGTTTCATGAAAAAAGGCAGCTTGCACAGCATAAAAGCCTTTGCACGGGGAGGCATCTTGCTACCCTCAAA
>JAIXVB010000510.1 GCA_027483245.1 Verrucomicrobiaceae bacterium
GATTTGAAACGAGGGCAGGGGCGAACGAGCTTCCGTGATCAACGTCTGCCGAGCTTGCGCAGGTGCTCATGCAGTCGGGCACAGACTTCCGCCACGACTTCAGGTTTCTCCACGCAGCCGTGCCAGTAGGGCACCACGAGCTCACTGCCGGTAGCGAGATGTGAGCTCGTGTAGGGAACCACCAGATCACTGCTGGTCTCCAGCGGCCCTTTGCCCACTTTCCCAATGATGCTGTGATGCGGCACGGAGATGGGCTGGGAGTTCAGGGCTTTGAAATACGGGTGTTTCGGCGACAGTGTTCCGACGCTGAGAAAGGCAAACATGCCCCAGTCGCGAATCTGCGGCGACAGCGCATCGGTGTTGCCCGAGAGCAGCTCTTTCGTCAGCAGCATGGAGTCCACCGGCAGGCGAATCAGGCTGGCGAGACGGTTGACGATGCCGCGATCCGCCATGCTGCTGCCCTGGTGTGGCACGGTGATGAAGATGAGTCTTTTGATGAAGGGCTGTTTTTTGAAGCGCAGGGAATCGACCAAACGTTGGCTGCTGCTTTTGGAGAGGCGCAGTTTATCGGGCTCGCAGTTGAAGTAGGCCTTCCAGAGCGTGTCCCCGGTGTCGATGGTCTGCATCCGACTCAGCAGGCCGCCCATGCTGTGGCCCACCATCACCATTTCGTTCATGCCTGGATCATCAAATTCAGGGTCGAGTTTTCTGCGAGCGTCTTCCAGGGACAGACGCAGTTTGCGGGAAGTGGCGGGCACCGCCATGCCGGATGGATACAAGAAATACCAGGGCTGAAAGTTGGCGCGCAGCACAGGGTCGGCGTAGATCGAATTGATGCAGTGATACCAGATGTGCGGGTCTGACATCAGGCCATGGACAAAGACGACCGGGATGCGTTTCGGGTCATAAAGGTCCAGCCGGTAGAGCTCACTGTCCTCCACGGTCTTGTCCGGAAAAAACATGCCAACAAAGGAAAAGCCACGCAGGAAGCCATCATTGAGCGCCAGTTGTTTCGGCGCGGTGTAGTTCGCGGCGAGCGTTGTCGTGCGGCCAGCCAGGGTGATCTTGGGCTGGCGCAGCGGATTGTAGAGATGCAGCCTGCAGGAGCGTGGCTGGCTCGGGTCCGACGGAGCCGGGGAGAAATCCAGCACCGCTGTCAGCGTCAGGTGCCCGCCATTGAGCGGCATCATCGGATACTTCGCGGCCAATTCTGGGGAATGCAGCACCTCTCCAACGACCGGCACGCCCAGGCCTTCTTCGACCGCTTGCGGGAAGCTTCTCGGCAGGCGCACCTCTTCGGCGATTCTCATGCGATCCAGCATCAGCGGGGAAACCTCCATCGGATTCCCTGGCGCAGGCTGGAGATTGACGGTGTAGCCGCCGGTCTTTCCGGCAAAGGTCGTGCTGCTGTCCCAGTTGCGCGGCAGTTGGCGGCGGCCCCAATCGCGCAGGATGTTGGCCACGGCCTTTTCATAGGCCACTTCAGCCTCCGCACGTTTTTTGCGCGAGGTATTCGGCGACTTCAGGATGTCCCAGGCCGTGGCCGCCTCCGCCAGTTGGCCACTGATCCGCCATTTGGTGATTCCCGTCAGCCGTGGCCACAGCGGCTCACGCACGGTTCGAGCCTTGGGCGCTGCCGCACAGCCGATCAGCAGCACGGAGGTCAGTAAAAGAAAGGCGGAGCGAAAAATCACGCCGGATGGTGGATGCAGTCTGCGGGTGGGCAAGTCCTTTGCTCGCCTCGCGCAGAATCCTCAGGGACGCGACTGGGCCTGCAACTCGTAACTCCGGCTGTAGCGCATGAAGGTGAAAAACGCCGTCGCAATCGCGATCCAAAAGCCCGGGAACCCATCCAGAAACCCACGCCGCAGCACATACGCCCGAAAGAACCGCCACCACGGGCGAAACAGCGCATTCACCAGCGACCAACCCCGGCCCGACCCACGCTCATGCTCTGAAAACACCTCCGTATAGGTCATGTGCTTCACCAAATAGTGCTGCATGTCTCGAAAGGAGTAGTGATACAGATCCCCCTTCAGCGTCGTGTGTGGCCCCTCCACCACCAGCCGCTCATGCACCTGACTGGAGGCATGCCCCTCCCAGCGTCCCTTGTCCCGGCGAAAGAGGCGCACCTTTTTGTCAGGATACCAGTCTCCGTGGCGGATCCAGCGCCCCAGGAACCACACGCGACGTGCCATCCAGGCCGCCTCGTAGCGCGTGCTGTCTCCCTGCTCAAAAAACCTCTCCAGCGCCTGCCGCAGCTCGGGCGACAGTTCCTCATCACAATCCAGCGCCAAAATCCATGGTTGGGTGCATAGGCGATTGCACAAGTTCTTTTGATCCGTGAACCCCAGCCAGTCCTGCGGCACAAAGCGCGCGCCGAACTCCGCTGCCACCGCCGCTGTCCCATCCGTGGAGCCACTGTCCACGATCACGATCTCCTCTGCCAGACCCACTGCGCTTTGCAGACAACGGCGCAGATTCGCCTCCTCATTCTTCGAGATGATGGCGATGGAAAGCGGGTAGGGCATGGGGCAGGGGAGAGTCAGAGTGAAAGCGCGACCACTTCGGAGTTGTGCGCGCGCCGTTATGAGTGACAAGAACCTCCTCTCCCTCAACCTGTAAGTCGCAGCCTCCGTTTCCCTCATCCCCGGTTCCTGCGCACGTCTTTTTGTGTCTTCTCCCACCTCATCTCCCTCACGCCTGCCTCTCTGGCTCTGGCCGCACACCCTCAGTCTGGAGGCACCGCTCGTCGCCATCGTCTGGACCCTGGCCGTCTCACGCGTCAATGATCTCCAGGTCATGCCCGGCGTCCTTCCCGGTCTCGCTCTCATCGTCTGGCTCATTTACATCCTGGATCGCATTCTCGATACCGTCGGCGTTTCCCACCGCACGCTCAGCCCGCGTCACCGCTTTTACCGCAGGCATCGCCTTCTCCTACTGATGCTGCTCGTGCCCGCCATCCTCGCCACCGTCATCTGGTTGGCACTCTGGGTCGTCCCCGTCGGGCTGCTCTGGCAGGTTATCACCCTCAGCATCCCCATCCTGCTTTACCTCGTCTTTTACTCCGGCATCGGCAGCCCCCGGCTGCGTCAGTTCGTGCTCCAGCTCGGCTCCCTGCTTGTCCTCTTTGTCCTTCAAATGCTGCCTCTCGAGAGCGGCATCAAGCTCGGCCTCTCCGCCGCCGTCGTTTGCCTGCACTTCTGTGCGCTTGCCTGGCGTTGGCATGAGCGGGTGCCGGATCTCTTTCGAAAAGAAATCGCCGCTGGTCTCCTCTTCGCCCTGGGTTGCACCACCTGGACCCGCTTCTCCGCGCTCGGCGATGCTGGTCTCGCCGGGTATGCCGAGATGCTCCTCCTGGCCGTCCTCTTCACCAGCAATCTCCACCTCATCACCCTGCGCGAGCTTCCTGCCTCCCGCCTCGCCAATCCCTGGCCGCATCTCCTCGGTTCCGGATTCATCGCCCTCACCCTGATCACCCTCAGCCTCTTGGGTTACCTGCCCGAAAAGACTGCCTCACTCGCCTTCGCCGTCCTCTTTGGCCTCAGTCTGCTCGCCTATCAATGGCAGCGCCGCCACACTCAATCGGCAGAGCTCTACCGCGTCCTCGCTGACCTCGCCCTGCTCATCCCTGCGGCCTTGTTACTGTTGGTGCTATGGTGAGGTAGGGGGCTCCTACTAGCATAGGCTTTCCAGCCTGTGTTCAGTGGTCAATCAGCTCGCGGCCGCTGGATTCGAGTGGGGCACAGAAAATCTCTTGCAGCCGTCAAGTGGCATTACAGTGTCACTGAATGAGAACGGAACTCGTGAGCACCCTGAAGAGAAAAGCGACCGAGATGATTTCGGCAGTCAGCTCTGCGCATGAGCCTCTTTTGATCACCCCGCATGGGCTGCCGACTGCTTAACTCGTGGATGTCATCACCTTTGAGGCGATGGCGTCTAGAATCCATCTTCTTGAAGGAATCCCCAAGGGTGAGAAATCCATTTTTGAGGGAAGAGTTTGTTCTCATGAGGAAGCAAAAAACTGGATGTCACGATGGCTCGATTGATTTGGACCGAGTCCAAACACAGCGAAGTCTCCTGCATCGTTTAGCTCTTGTCCTCGCGATGGTGACCCTGACGAGTTGCTCCTCCTACGTGTGCCGAGCATATTGGGGAAAGAGCGAAGGAACTTCTATTCGCGGTTACCCGACTGTTGGACCTCCTGTCGGTTACACGGGAGTCTGGACGCACTACAAGCATGATGGCAACAAGCTCGCGGATGTGCCCTACATGAATGGTCAGATTCACGGCACATCTTTTTGGTATCGAGATGATGGCTCGGCCTATCTCATTCGTCGTCATGAGAATGGCCATTTTTCGCAGGACTATCGGGTGGAGCCAGCTCCGACGTCCCCCGCACGCATTCCCTTTTGGTATCCGGCTCACTATCGATGACCGATGCTGCCGATAAGCACATCAACACCGGAACCAAACCCAAACAAAGGGGATGCATGCGACGACTCTTACTGCATCTCTCAAGTCTCGGGGCTTACGGTTCCTCTTCGGTTGATCGGTGACATTTGCCTGACTCAAGACATCTCCCAACGATCCCAAAGTCATTGAACCTAGATCATGAACATCACTGACCTTCCCTTTAACCAATCCTAAAAGCTGCATGGCGGACAGGAATCAGGATTGAACTCAGTTCTGCAAGTTGCTGAACAGCCCTCAGCACGGATTGACACCGCAGAGTTCAGAAGACCGCAGAGAAAGCCCTCTGAAGTCTTCTCTGCGGTCTTCTAAACTCTCGCGGTGTTTGTTTCCCTATTTCCCAGGATTGAGAAATTAGCCCTGAATCAGAGCAAAATGAGCCCCAAACGAATGAAATCGTGACGAGAACTTATGAGGGCGGTCTGAAAACGTATGAATTGAGCCTCAACCCCTATGACTTGAGGGCTGGAACCTATGGGGTGATTTCAAAAATGTATCTCGTGAGGACAAGAACCTATGAGGCGTAGCCGAGAACGTATGATTCCAGGTCGGGAACCTATGACTGGAAGTCTAAAACCTATGAGGCAGGGGCTAGGACGTATGGCTGGAAGGTGGGAACCCATGGGGCGGAGGCGGGGACGTATTTTTGGAAAGTTAGTTTGTTGATGAACTTTCAAATGGGCGTGAGCGGCAGGGAACTTTCAGGCGCGATTGATTAAATCTGGAAAACACAATGGGGTGTTCACCCCATATTAAAGGGATATTAAATATAGTAATTATGGCTGTGATGCTAATTGACACATTTGAACTCAACCGATTAATCCCCATGAAACGCGCTCCCTCTCCTTTGAACCTGAAGCTACTACTCTTCGGACCGCTGATGTCTGTGGCAGTCTTCTTCTCACCCATGAATGCGACCGCTCAATTGGCGGTGGATCTCAATTCGGCCTCTCCTTTCACTGTTCTCGCGGGATCGGGCATCACGGTTGCCAGTGCCACGACGATTGCGGGGGATATCGGCACTTTTCCCACGGCGACGATCACGGGCTTTGAATACGTCACTTTGAATGGAACCAACCACGCAGGGGACGCCATCACGCAGGCTGCGAAAATCGACCTGCTGAGTGCCTACAATGACGCCGCTGGACGCACGCCAACGACGACGTATGGACCGATCTTTGACCTGGGCGGTCTGACGCTGCAGAGCGGGGTTTACAATGATCCTTCGTCCTTTGGGCTCACGGGCATCCTCACGCTGGATGCGATGGGCGATCCGAATGCGGTGTGGATTTTCCAAGCAGGTTCCACGCTCATCACGGCCTCCAACAGCGTGGTGAATCTGGTGGGTGGGGCGCAGGCGAGCAACGTTTTCTGGCAGGTTGGTTCTTCGGCCACCCTGGGTGCTGACACCGACTTTTCAGGCAGCATTCTGGCCTCGGAATCGATCACCCTGAACTCGGGGGCGATGATTGACGGCGGACTCTATGCGTTGAATGGCGCGGTGACTCTGGACGGCAACAGCCTGGCTGCAGTGCCGGAACCGGGGAGTGTGCTGCTGTTCGCAGGAAGCCTCGCCCTGATCGCTGGCTGGAGACGTCGCCCAGTGGTCCAGGCCTGATTTCTCCGGGATGGGTTTTAGGCTTCCCTCGTGCGCTCAGGCTTGGCGGATCTGGACGATGACGTCGAGGCTTTGTTTGCCGGAGCCGCGGAAGCGTCCGCTGACGGGTTTGGCGTCGTCGTAGTCGCGGCCGATGGCGAGTTTGATGTATCGGGTATCGGCTTCGCGATTGTGGGTGGGGTCCCAGGCTTTCCAGCCGTAGTGGGGGAGGAAGACTTCCATCCAGGCGTGGCTGGCCTCGTTTTCGTCCCCGGTTTTGTCATTGAAGAAGTAACCACTGACGTAGCGCGCGGGGATGCCGTGGCTGCGGCAGAGGGCGATCATGACGTGGGCGTAGTCTTGGCAGACGCCGCGGCGATCTTGGAGGGCGGCGGCGGCGCTGGTGTGGACGTGGGTCCAGTCGGGGTCGTAGGCGAAGCTGGCGTGGACTTGTTGGCCGAGCTTGACGGCATCTGCCCAGAGGTCGGTGACGTGATTGCCGAGGATGTCCACGGCTTCCCGCCAGATGACGACGTTTTGGCTGACGTATTTGGACTCGACGATGTAGTCGAAGTAGTTTTCGCTGACGGTGGGATCGGCCAGGGAATCGAGCGTGAGTCCGGTGGGCGGGGTGCCGCGGGTATCGGGGCGAGTTTCGATGAGGGAGAAGGCCTCGACCTGGAGCTGATCGTGGGGCTGGTGCAGCTCAAAATGATCCACGCGATTCAGATAGAAGTCGTGGTGAGTGTGCACGGGCACGCTGGGCCGGATGTTCAGTTCAAAGCTGGCGCAGCGCTGAAGGGGGTCGGAGACAGGACAGAGACGCGCGTCGTTGTAGCTGTCCAGAACGGTCCCATCATACTGAAAGTGCGTGAGGTGGCGCACGCGTAGGTTCATGCCAGTTGGGGAGGCGGTGGGAAAGGGCATCAGGCGAGTGGGGGCGGGGAAAACAAGGAGATGACCTTTTTTCGGTAGTCAGGGGAGGGGCGTCGTCAAGGTTGCGTGTGAATCGCCCCAGGCGA
>JAIXVB010000136.1 GCA_027483245.1 Verrucomicrobiaceae bacterium
GAACAAAAATGACACATCCCTTGCACTCTCTGCCAAGCGTGTAATTTATCGACCGCTCACACTACTACCCCTTGGTGTAATGGTAACATAACAGATTCTGACTCTGTTGTTCAAGGTTCGAGTCCTTGAGGGGTAGCCACTGCGGAGAGACTTTTTGGCAGAGCGAAAGCGGACGTCGCCGCAGCAGTCGAACGGCTCATCGACCGTTGCTTAACCGATCCAAGCAAACGTCACGGGCTTGTCGATGTCTGGGTGAACGCTGTGATGCACGGGGCAGGCGAGCGCGGTGGCCTCCAGGATTTTGCGGTCCGGATGTGATTCGGGCAGGGGAATTTCAATCTGAATGGGCAGTCGAACGATGCGGCGTGGGGAGTCCTCACTCATGTGCTTTTCCACACTGACTTTCATGCCGACAAGGTCGTAACCCTTTTGTTTGGCCTTGATGTTCATGACGGTGGCCATGCACGTGGCCAGAGCTGTGGCGACGAGGTCTGTGGGCGAGAAGGATTCTCCTTTGCCGTGATTGTCAACCGGGGCATCCGTAACGAATTGGTTCTTGGAGGGGCCATGGGTGGCGCGACAACGAAGTTCGCCCTCATAATCAACGGTGATGGAGACTGCCATGCGCCATCCCATAGCAAGTCGGCGAAAAAAGCCAAGCATTCTCGTGCAAAGGTTTTGTCTGGGTCAGGATGTGCGCATTTTCCACAAACTTCAGGCTTTCCTAAATGACGCGCTGAATTACTCTCGCCGCCGTGATCCCCAAGCGCATGTATCTCAGTATTTGGTTCGGCATTCTCATGGGCAGCGCTGGCTGCTCTTCCAACGATAACAAGACGGCCGACCTAGCCGAGGTTCGGAAGGCAACAGCCATGCCTGAGGAGCCGATCTTGCAGGACAATCCTTTGGCTCGTCGGCTGAACAATCCGTCCTCCATGCCCACGGTCCCGCCTGCTGGCGCAAAGATCAGCTACTCGCAGGTGAATATCACCCAGCCTGTGGTCGCCATGACCTTTGACGATGGCCCGCACCCGACCCTGACTCCGAAGCTGCTCGACATCTTGAAGGAGCGAAACGTGAAATGCACCTTCTTCGTCATCGGCAAGAGCGCCAAGACCTATCCGAACATCATCCGTCGCATGATCGCTGAGGGCCATGAAGTCGCCAATCACACCTGGACCCATGCCAGCTTGACCAGCCGCAGCGATGCCCAGATTCGCTCAGAACTGCAACAAAGTGAAGATGCCCTCGTCGCCGCTGCCAACTACCGTCCGCACCTGATCCGCCCGCCTTATGGTGCGATCAATGCCCGCATCAAACAGCTGATGTTTTCCGAGTTTGGTTACTCCACCATCATGTGGTCGGTGGATCCCCAGGACTGGCGTCGCCCAGGGGTCTCCGTGGTGACCAGTCGTCTCGTCAATGGCGCACATCCCGGTGCCATCATGCTGGCGCACGACATCCATCCTCCGACGATTCAGGCCATGCCGGCCATGTTTGATCAGCTCTTGGCCAAAGGCTATCAATTCGTCACGGTCAGCCAGCTTTTGAACATGGAAAAAGCCAACATGCCGGTGGGTATGGTGATCCGCCCTGCCATGCCTGTGGATGAAAAGGACCCGGCGCAGCTCCCCCAGTGAGGGTGATTTGACAGTCCGGCGGCACGGAGTGAGCTAGAGTCCTATCTTGAGGGCTTTCCTTTCCCACTGCTCGGGCTAAACTGATGAACTTCAATGATCGGCGATGACTACTTCCAGCTCCGCTCGCGCCTGAGCACTGAGCTGCATGCGCTCTCCATCGCGATCCGCGATCTCGGCGGAGACACGGAATCCATCGCGATTTCAGAAAATCTCATTGCCAGTCTGAAGGAGCCCTTTGTCTTCGTCGTCGTTGGCGAGGTGAACGTCGGCAAGTCCACCTTTCTGAATGCGCTGTTTGGTCAGGATTTTTCCCGCACCGGGGTGATGCCCACCACCGAAAAGATCCTGTTTTTCAAGCATGGCCCGGTGCAGCAGATCGTGCCGATCACACCGACACTGGACGAAGTGCATGTGCCCACGGATTTCCTGCGTGATTTCCACATCGTCGATACCCCCGGCACGAACTCCATCGAGAATGAGCACCAGGAGATCACCGAGCGCTTTGTGCCGATTGCCGATCTCGTGATCTTTGTCTTCAGTGCCATGAACCCCTGGGGTGCCTCGGCCTGGCAGTTTCTTGATAAAGTTCACAAGCACTGGATGCGTCATGTCGTCTTCGTGCTCCAGCAGTGTGACCTGCGCAGCCCTGAGGAGATTCAGGTCATCACGGATTACATGGGCCAGCTCTGCCGCCAGCGGTATGGCCAAGATTTCCCGCTCTTCCCAGTTTCGGCGAAAAAAGCCTACCTAGCCCGCAGTTCCGGCATCGATCGTGATCGCCTGCTGCTCGACAGCGGCTTTCACGCGCTCGAGTCGCACATTTCGAATCTCGTCAGTCGAAATGCGGCCCGGCTGAACAAACTCGCCAGCACCGTGCGCATCGCTCGGCAGCTGCTGGAGAGCTTGCGCCAGCGAGTCGCGGCCTCGGCTCAGGAGGCCCAGCGCGCCACGGCTCTCGTGCAGGAGTTCCTCACCGAGCGGGAGATGCAGGTGGATCGGACCTTGAAAAAAATCCTGCCCGCCCTGGATGCCACCGAGCGTGACTATCACGAGGCCTGCCTGCATGTGGCAGGGCTGGCGGATGATGCCCTGGCCACCAAACGTGCGTTTGAAAAACCCACCGAAGACGAGCAAGAGGCCATCCACCAGAATGGCAACAAAGCGCACACCCTGGATTATCGCCTGTTTCAGGATCTCCAGCACCGCACCGGGGATCGCTGGCGTCAGGTCGGTATCATTTTAGAGGAGGACCAGCTCCAGTATGACCGTTTCCTGCACATTCAGGGGCGCGGCAGTCTTTTTCCGCCGGATGTCACCATTCCGACAGAGGCTGACCCCGAAATGCGCCGTCTGTTCGCTTCTCACATCGACAGCACCATTCGCCGTTTTGTCCTGGGGCTACAGTTGGAAGAGGCCATCGAGCCCGGTCTCGCCAAAGCACGCCGCCGTGCGCGTTGGGTCCCCTGGCTCACCCTGCCGGTTTTTGCTGCCATCGGTGCAGCGTGGTATTTTGAGGGGCCTCTGAGCGCAGGCATTGCGGCTGGGGGCGGCCTGCTGCTGATCGGGTTCGCTTTTCTCATCACCCAGGCAGCACTCAATCATACCCGTGGACTGCTCATTGATCGACTCGAGGAGTCCACCAAGACCCTGCGTGAGATGCTGCACACTCAGGTCAGCAGTGATGTTGAACTCGTCTTCACGAGGTTTCGGGATTTTCTCCAGCCTGCGCAAAAAGACACCACTGAGCAGGAGCAGCTCCGCCAGGCTCAAATGGAGCGACTGGAGGGCCTGGCTGACTCCCTTCGGCAGTATGAACAAAGCCTGCGCAGTTGACCCTCTGCGCGCACCTCGGTTGGATTTCCCATTGCGCACCCACCGCAGCGTGCCATTTTCCGCGCCCTTTTCCCAGCCATGGCACTCATCGTCCAGAAATACGGCGGCACCTCCGTCGGCAATCCAGAACGCATCCGCAACTGCGCGCGTCGCATCCTGGAGACACAGCGCGCTGGGCATCAGGTCGTCGCCGTCGTCTCCGCCATGTCCGGCGTGACGGACAACCTCATCAAACTCGCCAAAGAAGTCTCTCCTGAGCAGGAGCCGAGCGAGCGCGAAATGGACGTCCTCCTTTCCACCGGTGAGCAGACCACCATCGCCCTCACCGCCATGGCCATCAACGCCCTGGGCGGCAAGGCCGTTTCCCTCACCGGCGCTCAGGCGGGCATTTCCACCGACCGCGTCCACACCAAGGCACGCATCGTCAACATCACGCCCGATGCCGTCCACAAGATGCTGGATGAAGGCAACATCATCATGCTGGCCGGATTTCAGGGAGAGACCGCCAGTGGCGAAATCACCACCCTCGGTCGCGGTGGCAGTGACCTCACCGCCATCGCCATGGCAGCCGCCATCAAGGCGGACCTCTGCCAGATCTACACCGATGTGGATGGCGTTTACACCTGCGACCCCCGGGTCGTGAAGACAGCGACCAAGATTCAAGAAATCAGTTACGATGAAATGCTGGA
Organism: Verrucomicrobiaceae bacterium; assembly: GCA_027483245.1. GTDB lineage: Bacteria > Verrucomicrobiota > Verrucomicrobiia > Verrucomicrobiales > Verrucomicrobiaceae > Prosthecobacter. The sequence continues at coordinate 4,163 of JAIXVB010000136.1, forward strand.
GATGGCCAGCAGCGGCAGCAAGGTCATGCAGAGTCGCAGTGTCGAATTCGCCAAGAAATTTGGCGTCCGTTTTGAAGTCCGCAGCAGCCTGAACAACAACCCTGGAACCCTCGTGAAAGAAGAAACCCCCGGCATGGAATCCGTCGTCGTTCGCGGCGTCAGCCTCGAGCGCAATCAGGCTAAAATCACCATCGACGACGTGGCTGACCGCCCTGGCATCTCCTCCGCCATTTTTGGTGCCATCGCAGGCGCCAACATCATGGTCGATATGATCGTCCAAAACGTCAGCTTTGATGGCGAAACCGACATCTCTTTCACCCTCAGTGCTGCCGATCTGCCCAAGGCAGAAACCGCGCTGAAAGCCATCCTACCGAGCCTCGGAGACGAAGTCACCCTGCGCGCCGAGAGTGGGATCGCCAAACTCAGCGTCGTGGGCATCGGCATGAGAAGTCACAGCGGCGTCGCCGCGAAGATGTTCAAGGCTCTGGCAGACGTCAGCGTGAACATCCTCATGATTTCCACCAGTGAAATCAAAACGGCCGTGATCGTTCAGGAAGCCGACATCGAGACCGCGGCCAAGGCTGTGCACACGGCCTTTGGTCTGGATGCAGTTTAAAACACCGTTAAGCCAAGCCCACGGGCAGCACGAAGTTTTCAGCGTAGGCCGTGAGGCCGCGCTGAATGGGGGCAGCCCGGTGAGAACAGTTTCTTGGACCTGGACACAGCTGTCAGTTCACTTTTTCGCCTTGGGGGTGATCACGGCTTCGATGGTTTCCCCGGTGGAGTAAGTGACCCGAGCTTTGGTCAGTGATGCATCCACCTTGATCTTCGCGTTGGTGCTGGTGAACGGGACAAAAATTTGGCCCACCTCAATGATTGTGTCGAGGTGAACACGCGGCCCTGAAGCACCCGGCTTGAGGGAGGTGAATTGGTTGCCGTCGTAGCTGTAGCGATTCTTGTAGGTGGTCTGTTCGCTGATGGTGACACCCGTGAGCCAGTGCTTGAATTGTTCCAAACTCATCTTGGACAGAGGCACATCAAGGGAGCTGACGGCTTGGCCCGGTTTGGTGCGGGTGGTGAGCTCTTTCAATAAGTTCTCTGTGGCCAGGGCGGCAGGGGCGTTGCCAGATTGGGTGTACTCATCTTTGATCTTTCGCAGTTGCTCCACATAGGTGGCGGTGAGAGGTGCCGTGGCACGCTCGACGGCCGCGTCGTAATGTGATTTCAGGGCCTGGACTTTGTCTGGCAGCAGCTCAGGGCTTTGAGCCAGACTGATGCCAGTCAGAAGAAGGGGGCAGAGGAGAACGTGTTTCATGACTCAGGCTATGGGAAAGATTTCAGATAACGGCACTCTGGGTGGCAAATTCACAGACGACGGCCCGTGATTCGGCGTTTTTTGTCGAAATCGAGGACCTCAAACGTCATGTAGGTGGGATCGAAGGTCATGATCGCCTTTTCGCCGCCTTTGCGATGGAGCTCGACTTTGTTGATGTCGGTGATCTTGAATTTCGCGGTGAAATTCGGGTGCCGAAAAGTGCCATCTGGCATGAACACACATTCACGATCCGGGATGCCCGCGCTGACATTGCGCCAGCTCCAGCGGGTGGCGAGCAGGAGCTCCCGCAGGGCGACCGTGGTGCCGACTCTCTCAGGCACCTTGGGGGCGCTCTGGGCAGCCGCAGGCAGGGAGGTCAAACACAGCAAGGCGAGCAGAAGGAGGGATGTTTTCATGTGTGCGCGACGTTGAGTGAGGGGCTTGAGCAAAAAAACATCATAGGAAAGGCTGAGGAAGAATGTCGAGCCTGAGTTTGGAGGTGCAGAACCTGGAGTTCTGAAAACTGGCTCCCCTCACTGCGCCACGCCACCGCGTCCTTTGGCCATTCGGCCCTGATCTCGACCTGTCGGCGTCTGCCCAATCGGCGTTTTCCAAGGGATAAAGCCCACCCAGCAAACTTTGCTGGGTGTCCGGCAACCTTCCACGGGCACCCAGCAACCTTTGCCGGGTGCCCAGCATCCTTCCACGGGTGCCCAGCATCCTTCCACAGGTGCCCAGCAACCTTTGCTGGGTGCCCAGCAACCTTTGCTGGGTGCCCGATGACCTCCTTGCGGGCATCGAGGGGGCTTTTCAGCGCCCCAGATGCCACTGAAGGCGGCCGACGCTGGTTTCTGAGGAGAAAAATCGGTGGGATCTGCGTTTTGTGTGTCCGGTTTTGTCGCGCCACGCGGTATATCGTCTCCCGCCCATCCAACCATGAAGCATCTGCTCGTTCCCCTCCTCTTCCTCAGCTCGTCCGTGCTCGGCGCAGATTGGCTGCATTTGCCGGCCAAAGAAGGCACGGCCAATGGAAAAAAAATCGTCCTTGTCTCAGGAGACGAAGAATACCGCACAGAAGAAACTTGTCCGATGCTGGCCAAGATCCTGAGTCAGAAACATGGCTTTGATTGCACCGTCCTGTTTGCGATTCACCCCGAGGGCCACATCGACTCCAACTATCAAAAAAACATTCCCGGCACGGCGGCACTGGATTCGGCAGACCTCTTGATCATCGGCACCCGTTTCCGTCAGTTGCC
>JAIXVB010000073.1 GCA_027483245.1 Verrucomicrobiaceae bacterium
CCCAATCCTGACTCGGGCATCGGCAACCCCGAAGTGTGGAAGGACTTTGGTTACCGCGCCACGCATCTCATGACGGTCGCGGCAAAGCAGATTGTGCGGGCCTATTACGGTCGAGCCCCCGAGTTTTCATATTTCAGCGGTGGCTCAACGGGCGGCCAACAGGCTTTGCAAGAGGCGCAACGTTACCCCGAAGACTACGATGGCATCGCTGCGGCAGTCGCTGCGCATTGCCGCACGCCGCTGCATGCATATTTCCTGTGGAATGAGCAGATTCTGAGAAAGTGTCCTTTCACGAAGGAGCAGGACGCCAACATCATCGCCGCGGCAAATGAGTTCATGGCCTCGCGCGAAATCCCTGCAGCAGCGGGAAAGTTTGTCTCCGATCCACGCTGCAACCAACAGGACATCGAAGCCGTCATCACGCTGGCAAGGAAGAAGGATGCCTCACTCACGAATGAACACGGGGCGGCCTTGCGGAAACTCTTCGACGGACCGCGCCATGCGGTGACTGGCGAACGCATTTTCAACGGCATCCCGCTTGGCAGTTCGATCGAGGCCGCGCACGGGCACTTGTATCTTTTCCACTGGGTCTTTGGCAAAGACAAGCCGCTGGAGGACATCAACTTCGGTGCCGACATTGACACCTATACCGCCAAGCTCGCGCCTTATCTCAACGCCGAGAACCCCGATCTCAGCGCCTTTGCCAAACACGGTGGCAAGCTCATCATGACGCTCGGCACCGCCGATTCCGTCGTGCCCTACCATGCCTCCATCGACTACTACGAGCGCGTGATCGAACACAGCGGCGGACTCGATGCGGCACAGTCGTTCTTCCGATTTTACGTCATTCCTGGCCTCGCTCACGGCGATGGTCCAGGCATCAATCAGCCGCCCAATCTTCTCGACACCGTGCGCGCCTGGCGCGAGACGGGCAAAGCTCCCTATGCCTTGACAGGCCGTCATGCCGAGACAGGCAAACCCTCCTGGGAGATGCCACTTTATCCGTATCCGACGCAGACGGGATGGAATGCCACCACGAACAGCTTCGAGCCTGTGGAAGGCCAACGAGGTGGGGTGGATCGGATTGCTGAGCAGTTTCGTCCAGCAGCGGAGTGAAGGGAACTGTTTCTTCTGAGGACGAGTTGTAGAGACCTATTCATTGCACTCAGCCTTGCAGGATCATTGGCGTCTTGCAGAGCAGCCAAAGTGTTGCCATCATCGCAAGATGAACGTGATCAAGTTCAGTGCTCTCGCTTGGATGCTCGCCTCAGGATTTGCCTTGGCTGAGGACCTTTCATTCCTAGGTGTTGACGCGAACTACTCACTCGACATGGAGCGTGAGGGCCAGCAATGGCGATGGAACGGCGAGCAGCCTGAGCTATTCCAGGGCATGGCCGATCAAGGAGTTCGTGGTTTGCGGGTCCGATTGTGGACCAAGGACGAGGGCACGAACGGCAAACAATACGCCACTGAGATCGTCAAACGGGCGCTCGCAGCAGGGCTCGATCCCTATCTGGTGATCTTCCTCAGTGACGACTGGGCAGACTTGATGAAGCAGCCAGCACCAGCGGCATGGAAGGACCAACCACTCGCTCAGCGTGCTGAGACCGTGAAGCGATACTCTCGCGACATCGTCTCCCACTTTCGTCAGCAGGGGCTGAAAAGTCACCTTTATGAAATAGGAAACGAGATCGACTACGGCATCTGCGGTGTCTATCCAGGCAAGAGCACCAAGAAGTCCCCCGCGAGCCTAAGTCGCCAATGCTGGCCCCAAGCCGCACAACTTATTCGCGCGAGTCAGGCAGGCGTGCTGGGGGCAGACCCGGAGGCGAAGTTCATGCTCCACATTGCGCATTGGTGGGATGTGGAGTTCGTTACCGCGTTCTTTCAGTTCATGATCAGCCATGAGGTCCGTGTGGACTATGCAGGCCTCTCGTATTTCCCTTCGTCAAACATCGGCGGCTCACTGCAAATCGAGCAGTTCGGCCACGTCGCCACCGCCTTGCACGAAGCCATTGAACGGCCCATCATCATCCCCGAAACCGCGTATCCGAGCACCGCGGACTTCAAAGGCCAGTTTGCCCGATGGAAAAAAGAAGTGCCCGGCTACCTGCTCTCGCCCGATGGCCAGCGCCGTTGGCTCAGTGACTTCATCGACTACTGCGCGCATCACCCCGCCATCAGTGCCGTGTATTACTGGAGTCCCGAGTGGTGCGGTGAAGGCATGTGGAAAGCCATGGCACTCTTCGATCCCGATGGCCAGGCACGACCCGCATGGAGTGCCTTTGCCAAGCCGCGCGCCCAACGATCAAAACCGAAGACAACGGTTTACTTTGAAGTGATCGACTCAGGATTACGCATCGTGCCCGTGGACGAAGCGCGAAAACGCAGCGCCGCTAGCCTCGCAGAGAAGCTCAAGCAGCACGGTGGCGTGAATATGGATTACATCAAAGACATCACTGCCACGGAAGTCGTCGTCAGCGGTTATCAAGTCGCCCTCCGAGCCTCACTCAGCGGCAATCTAGACCTCATGGCCAAACCAGGAGTCGCGACAGCACAGAACCTGCAATCCCTCTTGCATCAACTCAACCCGGACACCCAGCGAGCAGTGATCTTCACGCGAGATGGAGCGGATCCGATCATTCCAAGAGTTCTCAATGCCACCCAAAAAATCGGCCTTGATGCCGTCTTGCATCCCATCCCCAAAGACCAAGCACTCAAGTTTGGCTTGAGCGGGTTTTGATACCGATTGCTAAGGGTGCGCAGCCTCTTCACCGGGCTCGTGCTCAACGTCCATAGGCCAACCATCCATCGAACAACCTCTCCGCCATTCAGGGGTGAAGTGGACTGACGAGAGAGCCCGCTCGCCAATCAGCCGCGCTCACACAGCTCCAGTATTTCCATCACTCCATGGAGCGCCGCCGAGCTTGAAGCAGAACTCGACGAAGCAGTCCTTCAGCTTGGGCACCAAAACGCATCTGCATGCCATTCTCGGGAGAAAACGTCCGCACCACGATGGCCCAGCCTTTGTCCTGGCCCAGCTCAGCGGGCTCGAAATCCCTTCCATCCTATCATCAATAGGCTTTGCCTTCATCACGGCAGTGAGAAGGCGAGTGCCGAATTCCCAATAAAACCCGCGTGGATGGTTCGGGCCAAGCCTCGCGGGACGTGAGGTCCGTTCGCGAACATCCACAAGCGGCGGCGCAGCAAGGACGACGGACTAGAGTGCGAGCATGTGAGGCCTGGACTTGGAGGGCCTGGCGAGGTCAAGTTTGCTCGGTCAGGCAACTTCCGGAAAGGTGGAATCGAGCGACAAGAGTCCGTGCGCGATTTGAAGGCGGACAAGAGAACCGAAGGTCGCCGAAGACAATCCGCGCTCCTTTCACGCTGACTTCGCTTTGCGATGCACGCGCTTGGGCTTTTCAGGGGCCAATGTCATCTCAGGTGTCACCTTGATGCCCATGCGTTTGTAGTAATCGAGCATCTTC
>JAIXVB010000239.1 GCA_027483245.1 Verrucomicrobiaceae bacterium
CAGGCATCGCAGCACTCCAAGCAGAAGTGCAAACAGCGGCGCAACGGCTCGACACACCTGCCGCCCGTCTCATCATTCGCGGTGAGGAACGTCTGATTTTACTCGAGGAAGTGGAGACTCTGCTAAACTCAGGCGCTCTTGTCGTGGACGCGTGTCGTCATGGAGTGCGCCGCGGAAAGGTGGTGGTCCCCCTGACGACGCGACCGGTGTTGTTTGCACTGGCACGGGCTTTGGCGGAAGCCTGGCCCGGCGATGTGTCACGCGCGCAACTCCTGCGCGCTGCTTTTCAGGCTAAGAAGGCCGATGAATCTCATCGGGCGCGTCTGCGGGTGGAGATCGGCCGACTGCGGCAACTCCTGCGACCTTTGGCAGATGTGGTGGCGACTCCGCAAGGTTTCGTGATTCAAGCCCATCGCGAGATGGAAGTGAACGTGCTGGCATGGCCCGTCGAGGAAGAGCATGGCGCAGTGCTCGCCTTTCTCGCCGATGGCGAGGCTTGGTCCAGCTCAGCGCTTGCCCTGGCACTCGGTGTCAGCCAGCGCACCGTCCAGCGTTCACTCGAGGCGTTGGCTGCGGATGGAAAGGTGCAGTGGTTCGGTCGTGCGCGGGCCCGGCGATGGACCGCCGCGAATTTTCTGGGATTCACGCCAATGATGTTACTCCCCACTGCGTTACTCGACGCTTAGAATCAGCTCTCTATGAACCCATCAAAAGCCGATATTGTGCGTGAGTTTGGTCCCTTTCCTGGCAACGCCAAAGTTGCCGGAGTCACCTATGACGGCGACGTCGTCTGGTGGGCCTCTGACAAACGCCTGAATGCTCTCGATCCTGCCAGTGGTGAAATTGTGCGCTTCCTCGAAGTCCCTGCTCATGACGGCACGGCCTATGACGGTCGTCATCTCTATCAGATCTCAAAGGGGCGCATTCAAAAGATCGATCCTCAAACTGGCAACGTGTTATCCACGATCCCAACGCCGACCGCTGACGATAACACCGGCCTTGCGTGGGCTGAAGGCAGTCTCTGGATCGGTCAGGGAGATGGTCGCAAGATCCACCAACTCGATCCAGAAACGGGTGCCATTTTGCGCACCATTCCTTCCAACCGCGTGGTCACGGGCGTGACTTGGGTGGAGGGAGAGCTCTGGCATGGAACCTGGGAAGACGAGAGCGAAATTCGTCGCATCGATCCTCAATCTGGTGAAGTTCTCGAAAGCCTCGCCATGCCTCCTGGAGTCGGGGTTTCAGGCCTCGAGTCTGACGGTGCCGACCGCTTCTTTTGTGGCGGTGGCAGCACGGGCAAACTCCGAATCGTCCGCCGCCCGAAACGGCTTTCCACACCGAGCTGAGGATGCTCTCGCTGCCAACAGCAAAGCAGAAGATGAAATAGGTGGCTGCCTCACGGGGTTGACATGCGTTCAAGGGCGACCAGCGCTTGGGTATGCTGCGGTGATCGACATCCCAGATGATCGGGATCAAAATATGACAGCTTGGGTGGTCGCGCTTGGACGTCGTGTGCCAGAGGTCACCGTCGAACTCTATGAGCGGTGGTTGATCGATGAGAGCCGTGCTCGAGTTCCAGTGGCTCGTCAGCCAATGGGTGAGCACTGGCTTGAGGATTGGTTACGAGCGGCCGATGCAGCGATTTCACGCGCTGCGACAGGGCCATCAGCGCAGGAGCTTCTTTTGCAAGATCTTAACTTTAAAGGCACCCCACTGTTGAGCGGGGTGCCTTGATGGGTCTTATGGGTTCATGGTGACGCCCAAAAGAAAAGGTTGAGGCGGCTCAGCCGACGGTGACACTCACTTCGGCGCTCCATTGGCCGACTTGTTGGTCTTCCACCCGGTAGATGGCGCGGTATTTCCATTTCGTGGGGGCGGTGGGGAAGGGGGTGCTGTCGGTGTAGCCAGGTGTGGTGTCGAAGGTGAGGAGTTGGTAACCTTGACCGCGATCCACCTGGATTTCGCATTGGTCGAGGTAGGCGCTGTTGCCGTTCCAGGCCCAATCGAGTTCCACTTTGTTGCCGATGATCTTGGCCTTGATGGTGGGCTGGATGGTTGCGAGGTCGGGTGGGGTCTTGCTTGCACCGATGGCTCCGAGGTCGATGCCGATGGCATCCGTGAAGGTGTCGCTCGCTTTGATCTCGGCGATGGTGTCGAAGATGCGATTGAGGGCTCCAGGAGCGCGGGCGACCACGGAGGCAGGCAGTGCGGGTGGCACGAAGAGAGGCAGCCCGAGGGGGCCGGTTCCAGTTCCGCTCTGGGCCTGTTCCGCAGCGGCTGTGCAGGCTTTTTGCCAATCTCGCACGGCAGGCAGCCAGGAGCCGAGGGTGTAAACGAGCCAGCGAGCATCGGCGATGGCGGCGTCACGCTTGGTCTCGGAAATGCCGAGGGTGGGTGCGTGTCCAGAGAGTTTGTTGCGGAAGTTTTCCAACCAGAGGATCTGATCGGCGACTCGAACGGGGTAGTAGGCTTGGCGGGTCATGGGCGTTTTCTTTGTTGAGGTGGGTGGGGAAGTGGTTGGTTCGGTGTCCCAGGAGAGGCTGTCCCAGTTTCCAGAGTCCCAGGGCATGTTAAGCGAGCCTCCTCTGGGAAAGGATGCGTGTGGCGGTAGGCCGGTCTGCACGTTGCAGGGTGCACTCGGCTGTCTGGGGATGCCCCGCGCTGCGCAGCAGCTGCTTCTTCTGTGGGGAGGTAAGCTTCCCTGAAGGAAAGGTAAGATTCCCTGGAGAAAAGGGAACTGCTTGCAGGAAAAAGGGACGCATCCCTCGGGTGCAGGTAGGTTTCCCGGACGGTGAGGGAAGGTTCCCTCGGCCTGAGGGAAAGTTACCGGCCTGCCGGGGAGGATTTCCTTTCCTCACTCGATGAGTCCCTCGGGCGGAGGTAAGATTCCCTGAGGGCAGGAGAACCTTCCCTTTTCGTGAGGGAAGACGATGGAGGTTATGCAAAAAGCTGTCTTCGTTAGGTCGCGGACCGCTGCGGATATTGCGCGTCTTGCCCTGTTCAGTGGATAAGATGAATGCCCTGATGTGCATAAGGGCAGGGATGCTCAAGATTCAGCAGCAAAGCGCAAGAAAATTTTCATCGGATTTCTTGCAGGGTGAAAAAGAGTGTCAAAAGCCTAAGGTTTGATGAAGGCCCAGGTTATCTCGCTTGCACAAAGCGCTCTCTGACGATGGATTGGCGCAGATCGACGCCGAACTCGGCTTACCCTGAAGTCTTCCCCTGCGTCGGTGATGAGGTGCGCACGTGGGTCATGAGGGTTTTCATGGCTTCGCTTTGGTAGCGAGTGGGGTTCCACATTAGGGCGATGGTGCGGGAGGGTTTTTCACCGCTGAAGGAACGATACACTCGACGGGCGCTGAGGTCGATGTTGCGGGCCATCTCGGGAACGATGGAGACGCCGTGGTCCAGGGAGACGAGCTCTTGCACGGTGGTCAGTTGGCTGGTGCGCTCGATGGTGACGGGCTGAACGGATTGACGACGGCAGAAGGAGGCGATGTTTTCGGACAGGCAGTGGGCTTCGTTGAGCATGACAAAGGGGTAACTGGCCACGGCATCGACTGAAAGAGGGGCTTGGTTGTCGAGGGGATGCCCGACCGGGAGAACGAGCAGCAATTCCTCTGAGAAGAGGGGTTCAATGGCAAGGTCTTTGGCGATGATGGGCAGGGCCACGATGGCGAGGTCGATCTCCCCATGACTGCAGCTTTTGATGAGCATGTCCGTCGTGTCTTCCTGGACGATGACGGAGATGTCGGGGTGTTTTTCGGCGAAGGTGCTCAGCAAACGGGGCAGAAAGTAAGGGGCAATGGTTGGGATCGTCCCAAGCCGAATGCGGCCTCGGCGGCTAGCCTCTGAAAGCTCCGAAAACGTGTCCTCCACGAGCTTCAGGATCTCTTTGGCGCGGGCGAGCAGGATCTCGCCGAGATCGGTCAAAATGACCTCGCGGGGTTTTCGCTCAAACAAGGGTTGGCCGATCTGTTCCTCGAGTTTTTGAATGGCGCGGCTCAGGGCGGATTGAGACAGGTTCAGTTCCTCCGCAGCTCGGGTGAAGTTTTTGGTGCGGGCGAGGGCGACGAAATGTTCGAGCGACTGGAATTCAAAGTAGGTTCTCACTCAGACAGAGTGACGATGCACCCAACGCATGGCAAGTATATAAACAATGCATTGGATGCATTAACGCTTCGTCGTTAAAGCAAGCGCGGTTCAGATCCAACCAAAATCTAGAACTAGACAGACGACACCCAACCATCAATTGCTATGAAGATACCCAAACTCAAGGCCTTGCTCGCCACCCTGATGCTAACGCCGGTCGTGTTAGCTTC
>JAIXVB010000656.1 GCA_027483245.1 Verrucomicrobiaceae bacterium
AAGCTGGGCGAGGCAACTTTGCAAGAAATGGATGCGGCCTGGGATGCGGCGAAGGTCAAGGAGACGCGCTGATCAGGTGTAGAGCTGCTGATAGGCCTGTTGGATCTTGGCGAGCCATTCGTCCTGATCCATGGCCCAGTAGCGATTGGAAAAAATCTCCACTTCGCGGTGTCCTTTGAATCCGGTGGCATCCACCCAATCGGAGATTTGGCGGACGGGGATGCAGCCTTCTCCCATGAGGCCTCGGTCATTGAGGAAGTCCGTGGTCGGGGTCTTCCAATCGCAGATGTGGAAGGCAAAGAGGCGCTTCTGGGCGGCGGTGAACTCGATCTGATGCTGCAACTCGGGGTCCCACCAGATGTGATAAACATCGGCCGCGATGCCGACGCTTTCAGGTGAACCGAGCGCATCACAGATGTCATTGGCTTGGCGCATCGTGTTCACGGCACTGCGATCATCGGCATACATGGGATGCAGCGGCTCGATGCCCAGCTTCACCCCTGCGGCTTCGGCCTCGGGCAAGACGGCAGCGATGCCCTCGGCGATTTGTTTGCGGGACTCTTCGAGCGGCTGCCCTGGCACAGCGCCACAGACGAGAACGATCAGCGGCGCGCCCAGAGCGTGCGCTTGCTCGATGCAGCGGCGATTGTCGTCGATGGCTTGCTGTCTGGCTTCGGGGCTGCTGGCTGGGAAAAAACCACCTCGGCAGAGGCTGACAATGTCGAGACCGGCCTCACGTGCCTGCTGTCCCACCTTGGCAGGATCACGGCCTTCGAGATTGTATCGCCAAAAGGTGATGCCCTCGACCCCAGCCTTGGCATAACGTTCGATGCATTGTTCCGTGGACCAGGGTTTGGTGGTGATGGTGTGCAGACAGAGCATGGCTAGGATCAGTGGGCAGTCTTGAGCAGGTGGTTGTTTAAACCTTAACTCTGGGGTGTCCCGGTGGCTGTTCCAGCGATTTTAGCGCGCATGTCCGTATCGGCGGAGATATTCTTGTAACGGGCAAAGTCCATGATGCCGAGGTTGCCGCTGCGAAAGGCTTCAGCCATGGCCATGGGGATTTGGGCCTCAGCTTCAACAACTCTGGCTCGCATCTCTTGAGTTCGAGCGGCCATTTCCTGCTCGACGGCAACCGCGGCTGCACGGCGCACTTCGGCATTGGCTTGAGCGATCTTTTTGTCTGTCTCCGCCTGTTCGGCTTGCAGCTTGGCACCGACGTTTTCACCGACATCGATGTCGGCGATGTCGATCGAAAGGATTTCGAAAGCAGTGCCCGCGTCCACACCTTTGTGGAGGACGAGTTTGGAGATGCTATCGGGGTTTTCGAGCACGTCTTTGTAGGAGGCGGAGGAGCCGATGCAGGTGACGATGCCTTCACCGACGCGAGCGATGACGGTTTCCTCTGTGGCACCGCCGATGAAGCGATCCAGGTTGGTGCGGACGGTCACACGCGCTCTGACTCGCAGGGAGATGCCATCTTTGGCCACCGCATCGATTTTGCCTCCACGCCCCATGTCGGGATGCGGGCAGTCGATGACCTTGGGATTGATGCTGGTGCGCACGGCTTCGAGCACGGTCTTGGCGGTACCTTTGCAAGCAAGGTCGATGGCACAGGCGCGATTGAAGTCGAGAGGGATGCCCGCTTTGTCCGCGGCGATCAGGGAGAGGACGACGTGAGCGACCTCACCACCAGCGAGGTAATGGGCCTCGAGTTGATCCGTATTGATGGGGATGCCGGCTTTTGCGGCGGTGATGCGAGTGTCCACGATGAGGGCATTGGGCACTCCGCGCAGATACATGGCGAGCAGGTTCAGGATGCTGACCGGTGCGTTGGCGATGCGGGCTCGCAGCCAGATGTTGAAGAACTTGGCGACGACCAAGAAGAGGATGAGTGAGACGATGATGGCACCGCCGACGAAAAGCATTTGGAGGTTGGGCATGGTGAGCGTGTGGGTTTAGTGAGTGGGAGATTCTGGAATCGTTGAAGGGGCTCCGCTGGGCTGGCTGCGTAGTCGAACGAGAAGGTTGCCAAGTTCGAAGCCGGAGACACGAATCAGCGATCCAGCCGGGGCAAACCCGTCTTCACAGCGCACCTCGTGCCTTTTGCCCCCGAACTCAGCGCGGCCGAGTGGGCGCAGTTCGGTGAGCGCGGTGCCTTCGGTGCCGGGGGCGATGCCTTTTTCCTGATCCAAGGAAGGCACGGTGGCCTGAAGGGTGAAGGTGCGGTGAAAAATCTTCACGGCAAAGCAGCGCATCCAAATCAGCATGAACAGGATCACAGCGACGATGATGCCACAGGCGATGAGTGTGCGTTGCCAATCGGGCAGGTGCGAGAAGTCTTCGGCGACCATCACGAGAGCCACGCCTGCGAGGACGCACAACACCCCGAGGATGCCGGCAATCATGCCAGGGATGAAGGTCTCCAAGATCATCAGGAGAACTCCAAAGGTCACGACGATGGCGATGGTGAGGCCCATGAGTGAATCATGGTGGCGGGGATGGCTCTGAGCGTCAAGGCATGGTTCAAGTGAATGCCGGGGTTGAAGCTTGTCTGAGAGGCGACATGGGTGAGAGGCCTGACTTTCATGAACAAACCCGACCTACTGCGCCTAATTCTCACTCAACTCACGGATGAATTGGAGACCCTGACCCGAGGTGCCCGTGCTTCCTATGCCGCAGCCACAGACCCCGACAGCAAGGCGGAAAACAAGTATGACACGCGAACTCTGGAGGCCTCTTACGTGGCGCGTGGGCAGGCTCAGCGTGTGGCGGAGGTGCAGGAGGCGATGCGTCACTTTCAGGTGTTGCTGGGACGCGCGGCGGAAGCCCACGAAGAGGTGGCCATCGGCTCGGTACTGCGTTTGACGGATGGAATGGCCGAGGACTGTTATTTCATGGGCCCGGCGGCTGGCGGCACGGAGGTCCAGTTTGAGGGAAGGGAAGTCCTGGTCATCACGCCTACTTCTCCGCTGGGGCAGAAATTGATGGGTAAAAAAGTCGGAGCGACGGTGACACTTCAGCCGGGGCGGCCTGCCCTGAGGCTGGTGAGTGTCGCCTGACTCAAAGCCAGGGCGCGTATTCGGCGGGCACCTGGGCTTCGAAATTCATCGGCTGATCGTGGATCGGGTGTTGGAAACTGAGTTTCCAAGCGTGCAGCATGAGCCTCGTGGAGGGGATTTTTTGGCGGCTAACGTGGCCGTAAATGGGATCTCCCAGGATCGGGCAGCTGAGCGCCTCCTTCATGTGCACACGGATCTGATGGGTGCGGCCGGTGAGGAGTTTGCAGCGGATGAGGGCGCAGCCTTGGTGCACCGAAAGCTGTTCCCACTCGGTTACCGCTTCCTTGCCGGAGCCGTCGTAGAGGATGGACATGCGTTTGCGGTCCACGGGATGGCGGCCGAGCATGTTTTGAATGCGCCCCTGAGTTTCTTTGGGCGTGCCATTGATCGCGGCGAGGTAGATTTTACTCAGTCGGCGTTCGGCAAAGGCCTCCGAGAGACGCCGGTGAGCCATGTCATTTTTAGCCACGACCATGCAGCCGCTGGTGTCTTTATCGAGCCGATGGACGATGCCAGGCCGCATTTCACCACCGATGCCGCTGAGGTCGTCGCAGTGGTGCAGCAGCGCATTGACCAGGGTTCCGTCGGGGTTGCCAGCGGCGGGATGCACCACCAATCCGGGGGGTTTGTTGAGAACGAGGATGTCTTTGTCTTCAAATAGGATTTCCAGAGGGATGTCCTGGGCCACGACCTCCACGGAAGTCGGTTCTGGGATGATGACGGAGACGGCATCTCCGGCTTTTAGAGATACACTGGCCTTGGCAGGGCGGGTGTTGAGCGTGACATGACCGTCGCGAATGAGGTCTTGCAACCGCGAGCGCGAAAGGTCAGGAAGACGCCCCGTGAGATGCTTGTCCAGCCGTTGTCCGATGTCGCTCTGCTCAGTGATGATCCAATCCACGCCATATTGTCATGATTCGAATAAATTAGGCAATCTGTAATTTCTGGCATTTGCCCTGCGATCAGTTTATGAGAGAGAGGAATTCTTTGAATAAAGATTCCACCTTCAACACCATAGCCTAAACCCCCATCCTCAACGCTGCCTCCAGACCCCCGATCGTGATTCCGGTCCCCGAACAAACCTATCTCAGCACTTGCCCTGTCTGCCAAAACCAGATCGATGTCACATCGCTGGAGCCATTCACCAAGCTGAAATGCCCTTTTTGTGGGCAGATGGTCAGGGTTCGGAGAAAGTTCGACCACTTCATGATCGTCCGTCAGATTGGTGAAGGCGGCATGAGCCGAGTGTTCGAGGCCGAAGATGAGACGCTGGGTCGCCGAGTGGCGCTGAAGATCCTGAATCGCCAATACAGCCGCGATGCCTCCCGAGTGGAGCAGTTTCGTCAAGAAGCCCTGATCACGGCGAATGTGAATCACCCGCACGTCATCAAGCTCTACTCCGTGGGCTATGACCAGGGTTACTTTTACATCGCCATGGAACTGGTGAATGGAGGCAGTCTCGAACAGCGCATTCGCAAGGAAGGCACGATTCCCGAGGAGGATACCCTGCGCATCGGTCGTGAGGTGGCGGAGGGATTGCGTGCAGCCCAGCAGTTGGGCCTGATTCACCGGGATGTGAAGCCGGCCAACATTCTCTTCACCGAGACCGGACTGGCCAAGGTGGTGGACTTCGGCCTTGCCCTCTTCGTGGAACGCGGGCCGGACTCTTCCGGTGAGATTTGGGCCACTCCCTATTATGTAGCGCCGGAAAAGGTCATTGATAATCGCGAAGATTATCGCAGTGATATTTTCAGCCTGGGTGCCTCCCTTTTCCACGCCCTGACAGGTCGTCCGCCGCACAAGGCGGAGTCGAACAACATCCAAGAACTGCGCATGGTGAAGTGCCGTCGCGTCGCACTCGAAGACAGCGGCCTGCGATTTGCCCCACGCACAGTGCATGTGGTGAATCGAATGGTTGCCTTTCGCCCGCAAGAGCGCTGTGCAAATTACGATGAGACGGTGGAAGAACTGCGCCTTGCGGAAGGGCTCGTCGGCCAAAGTTACAAAACACGGTTCACCGGTCGGCGCACGCGTTGGATGATCACCGCCGCTGCAGCTCTGGTGGTTGCCTTTGTTGTGGGTTGGCTGGTGCGGAGCACAGATGAACGCGCTGCGGTGGCCATCACGGAAAACGTCCAGACCACCGATGCTGATCTGGGGGGAGATGGATTCTCTTTGCAAGCGGGGCGCAAGACTGTGGCGGATCGTTTCATCGAAGCTCGCGAGACCATGCTGAAGGCGAAACGTTTTGCCGAGGCCCATCATCAGTTTGAGCGCTTGATCGACTCCAAAGATGCTCGCCAACCAACCTTGAACTGGGCGCGCTACAATGCGGCGGTCTGTGCGGTGATCATTGGAAAAAAGGACAACGCTATTCAGCACCTGAGAAAGATGGCGGAGGATACAGGCACGGGAAGCAATCTGGTTTCTGCGGAACTTGCCAGCTTTTTTAGGACGCTAGGCACACGCATGGGGGATCAGCTGGGCCTGAAGACAGAGCTTGCCTCTTTGGGGTATGCGACCGATGCCGAACCGATTTTGGGTTACCTGATTCAGGGCCTCGCCGAGTGGCATTATGGCGATGCTTTTCGAGGCATGGCGGAGATGGAATTTTTCAAATCCCATCTCACCGATCTGAAGATGTCCACCACCACTTCGACACTGGATTGGGTGCCCACGTATGCGGCGATTGTGGATCTTTATGAAAAGGACATGACGGTGGCCAAAGCCATCCGCGAACCGCAAAAACCCACAACGGTGGAAGAGTGCCGTCGCACGCTGAGCCAGATCAAGCAGGCCCGTGAAGGCCTGCGTGGCGCGAGCAGTCTGCGCGCGACTTTGGATCGCTGGGAAGAGACGACCAAACGTGAGCTTGTTCTTCTAAGGATGAACGATCAGCGGGATTCCATGGCTCATCAGCGCGAGTTGCGTCAGCGCGAACTGGCCCAGTTGACCGAGATCAGCGCCACGCTGCCTTCACTGGTCCAGGGCTATGATTACAGCCGCGTGATCGAGATGCTGCGAGACATCCGTTTTGAGTCCCCCGAAGTGCAGGCAGCGCTCGAAGGGCGTCGTTATCTTTATGAGGAGGCGCAGGCTTTTCTCACGCAGTTGTTCAGTGACATCGCTGCTCAAGGCTACCAGGGGAAGGTTCATCGCCTGGAGGGCAGCGTTCTTGAGGGACGCATCACCGCCGCGACGATGGAGCATATCTCGGTCAGCTTAGACCGTGGGATCATCACGCTGCCACTGGAGACGCTGGCTCCTGAGACCTTGCTCGATGCGGCGCAGCATTTCGCAGGCCTGACGACGGACAGCACGGACTATTATCAGCGGGAGGAACGCATCGCCGTGTTTGCTCGTGTCACTGGGCTGCACAGCCTTTCGGCCACGGTGGCCGCCCAGCTCATGGAAGAGAATCGGGGTTTCCGCTCTCGCTGGATGAAGGTGGTTCAGTGATCCCATCTGCGCTCAGCAGCGCCAGGTTGGCGGCTTGAGAGTGCATGAGATGGCTGGTCAGTCCGGCGATGCTGTCCTGGCCCAGAGGCTCTCCACCCGCTGGCAGATCACGGCAGGCGATGTCCCATTCCAGACGCAAATACTCCGCGATCACACTGGCGAGGCTCAGTTGGAAAAAATGCCCTGCCACGGCCCAGACGATGAAGAAATGTCCCCGTGCGCGCCCATCCTCCTGGGCTCGCCGATATCGGCCCATCAATCCCTGATAACGGGCTCCGCGTGTGCCTGCGAGCAGCCGCTCACCCGCCTCAGCGCTGCGCCGCCGCACTTCGATGGGCAGGGACTCATCCAATTCAGCTTC
>JAIXVB010000141.1 GCA_027483245.1 Verrucomicrobiaceae bacterium
AACTGCACAGCCATTAAAAAGGAGAAATGAAGCTGGGAAAACTTGGCCTCACTCTTGCTTAGTCTAGAATGTGCTCACCAAGGCACCAACCATCATGCTTTTCGACAATTACCAACCGGAGAACTTCTTCGATGAGATGTTCACTTCCGAGGGCGTCACCCGCCCTCACTATCGCAGCGTGGCCGAAGCCCTCAACCACGTTGACCCCCTAGAATTCCGCAACAAACAGGCCGCTGTCGAAGCGGCCTTTATGCGCGGTGGAGTGACCTTCACGGTTTACAGCGATTCCCAGGGAACCGAGCGCATCTTCCCCTTTGATTGCGTGCCGCGCGTCATCTCGGCGGAGGAATGGGACATTGTCGAAAAAGGCCTGATCCAGCGACTTACCGCGTTGAATCTCTTCCTGCATGACATCTACCATGATCAAAAGATCATCAAAGATCGTGTTATACCGCCGCAATACGTGCTCAGCGCCAAGCACTTCCGCCGCGAATTCATGCACACCTCCGTGCCCAAGGACATCTACGTCCACATCTGCGGCACTGACCTCATTCGCGACAAAGACGGCCGTTACCTCGTGCTGGAGGACAATCTCCGCTGCCCTTCCGGTGCCAGTTACATGCTAGAAAATCGCGCCGCTCTCAAGCGCACCTTCCCAGAACTGTTCAAGGCCAGTGGCGTCCACCCCGTCGGCGACTACCCCGCTGAACTGCTGAAGGTGATGCAATACTGCGCGCCCGCCAAGTTCAGTGGCAATGACGCACCGAACTGCGTGCTGCTCACCCCTGGCGTCTTCAACAGCGCCTACTTCGAGCACGCCTTCCTCGCCCGCCAGATGGGCATCCCGATTGTCGAAGGCCGTGACCTCGTGGTCCGTGACTTCAAGGTTTACATGCGCACCACCGCCGGACTCGTGAAGGTGGATGTCATCTACCGCCGCATCGATGACGACTTCCTCGACCCCTCCGTCTTCCGCGCCGATTCCCTGCTCGGCGTCCCAGGTCTGGTAAATGCCTACCGCGCCGGCAATGTCAGCCTCGCCAACAGCATCGGCACCGGTGTCGCCGATGACAAGGTCGTCTATTATTTCGTCCCACACATGATCAAATACTACCTCGGCGAGGAGCCCATCCTGCCGAACGTGGATACCTACCTGGCTTCTGAGCCGAAAGATTATGATCATATCTTGGCGAACCTGGACAAACTGGTCGTGAAATCTGCCAACGAAGCCGGCGGTTATGGCATGCTCATGGGCCCTTGGGCCTCGAAGGAAGAGATCGAGGAGTTCCGTCGGATGATCATCGACAACCCGCGCAACTTCATCGCTCAAAACCCCATCTCCCTCAGCCGTCACCCCACCTGGACAGACAATCAGTTTGAAGGCCGCCACATCGATCTGCGGCCCTACATCCTCTACGGTGAAAAAATCGTCGTCACCCCGGGCGGACTCACCCGCGTGGCTCTGCGCAAGGGTTCCCTCGTCGTCAACAGCTCCCAAGGCGGCGGCTCCAAAGACACCTGGGTCCTGCGGAATTCCGTGCCTGAATGAAGAACGAAGGCAGGGCAGTCTCCCCACGGCCCTGCATGAACCTCCCTCCTCTTCGATTCTCCTCTTTTCTCTTTTCACCGATCATGTCCAAGTCCCCTCCGACCCAAGAAGAAGTCGCCCGGCACAAGCAGACCAATGTCATGCTCTCCCGCGTCGCCGGCAGTCTTTATTGGATGAGCCGCTACCTTGAGCGCGCAGAAAACCTCGCCCGTCTTGTCGATGTCAATCTCCAGATCCTCCTCGACTTCGGTCAGGTGTCTGACGAGACCCTCAAAGAACACTGGCTCCCCATCCTCCGCTCCACGGGCGATGAAGACCTGTTTTTCGAACTCTACGAGGTCGCCGACAGCGAGAGCGTCATGGAATTCCTGACCTTCCGCAGCGAAAATCCAAACTCCCTCTCCACCTGCCTCGCCAACGCCCGCGAAAACGCCCGTCAGGTGCGCGATCAGATCTCCAGTGAGATGTGGGAAGTGCTCAACGACGCCTATCACTACGTCACCAAAGCCACCATCGAGAGCCTGTGGGAGACCGGCGCCAGCGCCTTTTACGACCAGATTAAGACCTACTCCCATCTGTTCCAGGGCATCACCGTCTCCACCTTCTCTCGCAGCGAAGGCTTCGAGTTCATTCAATTTGGCAAATACCTGGAGCGCGCGGACAAAACCACGCGCCTCCTGGACATGAAGTATCACATCCTCCTGCCCAAAGTCACCGACGTGGGCGGCGCGGTCGATGCCGCTCAGTGGCAGGCCGTGCTTCGCAGCGCCAGTGCGGTCGAAGCTTATCGCCGCTTTTATGTGGCCGACATCCTTTACCCCAAAGTTGTCGAATTCCTGCTCTACGAAGACAGCTTCCCACGCTCCCTGCTCTTCTGCATCCAGCAGATGCAGGACTTCGCCCGCCTCATCGCCCAAACACCCGAAGGGGATGGCCCCAGCGCCGAGCAACTCCGCTTTGACCAGTTCGTCCAAAACTTCATCCACACCGAAGTCAAAGCCATCCTCGGTCGCGGCCTGCATCAGTTCTTGGAAGAAGCCCAGATCGAATTGGGCAACTTCGGCGGTTATCTCTACACCACCTTCATGTATCACCCCCCCGTGGACATGCAGGCCGAGATCCGCTTCCAGCAGCAGCAGGAGCAGCAACAACAGCAGTGATCCACGGCTCAGCCACAGGGAAATCAAGCCACCTGCCTGTGAAACCCACGCCCCATGCACTCCGCCTCAAAGCCGGAGTGCAACTGAGCGAAAAACTCGCCTGGGGCGATTCACACGCAACCTTGACGACGCCCCTCCCCTGACTACCGAAAAAAGGTCATCTCCTTGTTTTCCCCGCCCCCACTCGCCTGATGCCCTTTCCCACCGCCTCCCCA
>JAIXVB010000006.1 GCA_027483245.1 Verrucomicrobiaceae bacterium
CACGCCTCACCCGCTACTTCGAATGGCCCGCCAAAGGTGACCCTCATCTCGGGTCGAGAGCTTTTGCCGCTGGTGCGCTCGCCAGGAATCGAACCTGGATATGCGGCTTCGGAGACCACCATTCTATCCGTTGAACTACGAGCGCGTGTTCGGGGGGTGGCACGTCTCGCACGCGTGCTTCCATCGGGCAAGCGGGTTTTGATCCGATCCGGAGTTTGAACGAAGGGCCGCCCCACAAAAAAAGCTCGAAACCCTGGGAAGGATTTCGGGCTTTTGGCTTGAAGGATTCAGGGGCTGATCACAGGCACTCCGCGATCTGAACGGCGTTGAGAGCGGCTCCTTTGAGAAGCTGATCTCCGACGACCCAGAAGGCGAGTCCATTGTCCAGCGCACAGTCGATGCGCAAGCGACCGACGGCGCAGTTGTCACGCCCGGCGATGTCGAGAGCGAGGGGATACTGTTTGTTCGCCGGATCATCCAGCACGTCCAAACCGGGGGCTTTTGACAAAACCTCACGGGCAATGGCCAGATCGACGGGCTTTTCAAACTCGGCGCTGATGGAAATGCTGTGACTGCGGAAAACGGGGATGCGCACGCAGGTCACGGAGGCTCGGAAGTCCGGGTGATGCATGATCTTGCGCCCTTCGTTTTCCATCTTCATCTCTTCTTTCGTGTAACCGCTGTCGAGGAAGGAATCGACGTGCGGGATGGCGTTGAAGGCGATCTGATGGGGATAAACGTGGGGTTTGGAGTCGAGCTTCGCGGCATCCCAGGCGCGGTTTTGAGCCGCCCATTCACGAGACTGATTGGCGAGTTCTTCGATGGCTTGTGCGCCGGTGCCGGACACTGCCTGGTAGCTGGAGGCAAAGATGCGCTTCACGCCGAAGGCCTGATGCAACGGATACAACGCCATGAGGGAGATGGCGGTGGTGCAGTTCGGGTTGGCGATGATGCCCTGATGCGTTTTGACATCGGCCGCATTGATTTCTGGCACGACGAGCGGGACAGTCGGGTCCTGGCGGAAGTAAGATGAGTTGTCCACGACCACGGCACCGGCCTTCACGGCATGAGGAGCGAAGTCACGCGAAATGCCGCCGCCTGCGCTGAAAAGGGCAATGTCCACCCCGGCGAAGCTCTCGGGTGTGAGTTCCTTGATTGTCACGTCCTCACCTTTGAATTTCATCGTCTTCCCGGCGCTGCGTGCGCTGGCGAGAAGGGTGAGTTGGCCGACGGGGAAACCGCGCTGCTCGAGACAGCGCAACATTTCCACCCCCACCGCTCCGGTGGCGCCGACGACCGCGACATGCTTGAGGTTGCTCATGGTTGTTGTGTTTTTGGTTTGGGGAAAAGGGCGTGCAGGTTAGTGCGAGGGGCCAGGATTGCAACACTCTGCTATTGCCAGTGCGTGTTTGCTGCATGTAGCCTGGATTTTCCTGCGTTTAATTCGTCCTTTCCCCCCACCTCATGAGCAAGAAGAAAGCTGCCAAACCCGCCCCGAAGAAAGCTGCTGCCAAGAAAGTAGCGGCCAAGAGCCAAACGATGATGACGGAAAACCGTGTGTTCAAACCGAGCGCAGAATTTTCCAAAAAGGCCCGTATAGGGAGCATGGCGGAGTATCGCCGGATGCATGAAGAATCGCTGAAGCATCCGGAGAAATTCTTTGGTCGGGAAGCGAAGGAACTGACTTGGCAAAAGCCCTTCACCAAAGTGCTGGAATGGAAATGTCCAAACGCGAAGTGGTTCCTCGGTGGCAAACTCAATGTCAGTGAAAACTGCCTGGACCGTCATCTGGTCGGCGTGAACAAAACCAAAGCGGCACTGATCTGGGAAGGTGAACCCGGAGAAAAACGTGTGCTGACCTATCAGCAACTGCACCGCGAAGTCTGCCGTTTTGCCAACGT
This sequence comes from Verrucomicrobiaceae bacterium, assembly GCA_027483245.1. Classification (GTDB taxonomy): domain Bacteria; phylum Verrucomicrobiota; class Verrucomicrobiia; order Verrucomicrobiales; family Verrucomicrobiaceae; genus Prosthecobacter. The sequence continues at coordinate 1,902 of JAIXVB010000006.1, forward strand.
GCTGAAACGCAACAAGGTGAAAAAGGGAGATCGCGTCATGATCTACCTGCCGATGATCCCTGAGGCAGCCATCGCCATGCTGGCCTGCACACGCATCGGCGCGGTGCACAGCGTCGTCTTCGGTGGTTTCAGCGCTGAGAGCATCAAGGACCGTGTCTTGGACTGTGGGGCGAAGATCATCATCACTTCAGATGGCGGTTACCGTCGCGGAGCCGTGGTGCCTTTGAAAAAGAATGTCGATGACGCTCTGAAGAGCGGTGAAACAGCGGTGGAGACCGTGATCGTGTATCGTCGCACCGGCCAGGATGTGCACATCGAGGAAGGGCGTGATGTCTGGTGGCACCGTGAGTTGGAGTATGTGGACGCCCACTGCGCCGCAGCGGTGCTGGACTCAGAATCACCCCTGTTCATTCTCTACACCAGTGGCAGCACGGGCAAACCCAAGGGCATCCTGCACAGCACAGCGGGTTACCTCCTGCACGCCCAGATGACCTGCAAATACGTCTTCGATCTGCGCGATGATGACGTCTATTGGTGCACGGCGGATGTCGGCTGGGTCACCGGCCACACCTACATGATCTATGGCCCGCTTTCACTCGGAGCGACGTCTCTGATGTATGAAGGCGCGCCGAACTGGCCTGAAAATGATCGCTTCTGGCGCATCATCGAAGAATACGCGGTCACCGTTTTTTACACCGCCCCGACAGCCATCCGTGCCTTCATGAAATGGGGCGATGAGTGGCTGAAGAAGCACGATCTCAGCAGTCTGCGCCTCTTGGGCACCGTGGGTGAGCCAATCAACCCGGAAGCCTGGATGTGGTATCACACCCAAGTCGGCGGTGGCAAATGCCCAATCGTGGACACTTGGTGGCAGACCGAAACCGGTGGCCACATGATCACACCGATCCCTGGCGCGACGCCAACAAAACCCGGCACCGCCACCCTGCCCTTCTTCGGCGTGGATGCGGCCATCGTCGATGATCTCGGCCAGGAAGTCGGCAAGGACGAGCAGGGCAAACTGGTCATTCGCAAGCCCTGGCCTCCCATGCTTCGCGGCATTTGGGGTGACAAGAAACGCTACCAAGAAACCTACTGGAGTGAATTCGACGGCTGGTATTTCGCTGGCGACGGAGCCCGTAAGGACAAGGACGGTTACTTCTGGATCATTGGTCGCATTGATGACGTGCTGAACGTCGCCGGACATCGTCTGGGCACCGCTGAAGTCGAAAGCGCCCTCGTCTCGCACCCCTCTGTGGCGGAAGCCGCCGTCGTGGGTCGTCCGGATGAGATGAAGGGACAGGGAGTGGTCTGCTTTGTCACCGTGAAAGAAGGCATCGCCACCAGCCGCGATTTGGCAGACGAGCTGAAAAAGCACGTGCGCAAAGTCATCGGCCCCGTGGCCACCCCGGATGAAGTTCGCTTTGCCGCCGCTCTGCCGAAAACACGTTCTGGCAAAATCATGCGCCGTTTACTGAAACAAATCGCAGCGGGAGAAGTCATCAAAGGTGACACCACCACGCTCGAGGATCTGAGCGTGATCGCTCAACTCGCCGCCAGCGGAGAAGATTGATCGAAAAAGTGATGAATTTGCCGCACGGAAAGCCAACAAAAAACTTGCGTTGGCATCTGTGCGGCTTATTCTCACGGCCCGTTTCACAAAACGGAAACAACGTTCCTGAGTAGCTCAGCGGTAGAGCGGGTGGCTGTTAACCACTAGGTCGTAGGTTCGAACCCTACCTCAGGAGCCAATCCACGGCAGTGTAGCTCAGCGGTAGAGCAGAGGACTCATAAGCCTTTGGTCGGCGGTTCAAATCCGCCCCCTGCCACTTTTGAACTCTAGGTGAATAATTACGGAACGCGCGCCACGTAAAGCGAGGCAATGCCCAAACTGAGGCGATGCGTTTCAATCTTATCAAAACCACAGGAAGCAATCAGGGCCTCCATGTCTGCCCCTGACGGAAAGCGCTCCACCGAACTGCAAAGATACTGGTAAGCCGCACGCTGGCCAGTGATCCAACCCGCTACACGCGGCATGATGTTCTTCAGATAAAAGAGATACATCGGCCGAATGATCGGCAGCGTGGGCAGTGAAAAATCGAGCACGAACAAAGCCCCACCTGAGCGCAACACTCGGCGCATTTCCGTCAGAGCCAGAGGCCAGGAAGCCATGTTACGAAGCCCAAAGGCCACTGTCAGAACATCAAAGCTGGCATCGTGAAAAGGCAGCGCAGTGCCATCGGCAGCAACGAGCGTTTTAAAATGGCGCGACTGAGCCTCACGCATCATCGGCACTGAAAAATCAGCCCCTAGAATTGCCGCCGTTGGGCAAGCAGCCTGCACTGCCTGAGCGAGATCCCCACTGCCGGTGGCCAGATCCAAAATGCGGCGCGGCTCCAGTTCAGCGACCAAGCGAGAAGTTTTTTTGCGCCAGAGAACATCAATGCCCAAACTCAGGACATGATTGGCTAGAACATACCTAGCTGCGATGTTGGCAAAAGCCTGTCTGACGAAGTTTGCGTCTTGCATGTGTTTCTCCACCCTGCAAATCAGGGTGGTGCGCGCGAGAGGACTCGAACCTCCACGATGTTACTCACTAGAACCTGAATCTAGCGCGTCTACCAATTCCGCCACGCGCGCAAACGCCTCTTGGCTGGGAGGGGATACTTGCCCCAGCCGCTAACAATCTCAACCGAAAATTACGAGTTTCTCGATCATTCTTTGAATCACCAATTTTTGATCCATAGAACACTCTTCTGCTTCAACTGCTCATCGGTCAGTGTATCGATGGAGCGAGCCATGACATTCTCTTCATCTTCACCGTAAGACCAGAGGTCATAGGTGGGATTGATCGTCAGAGCAGTGGAGGCTCCCCCGGTGCCATTCGGATCGATCGGAACCGCTTTGGTGTATTGAAAGGGCCGACCGAAGCCATCGATCATGTAATACTTGTTTTCTTGAAACACCCAAATTTCCTTGGGCATATCCGTCAACATCACGCTCTTGGATTCACCTTCGTCAAGAGAACCGTTTGAATTAGGGTCCGCATCGCCCGAGGGGGTCGTGGCGATTTTGATGTTATTGTAACCATCTCCACTGAGTGCCTGATACAGCATCGTAGCCCCCGAAGCCTCATAGATTTTGTTTCCCATGGAGACCGTATCCCCAGGGTTGGAAGGCTCTGGATACTCACCAAACTCCGTGTTATATCGCTCAAGCGCACTTTGAATGGCCTTGAGCGTTGTCGTGGTCTTGCTGCGAGCTGCTGAACGCTGGGCGTAGGTGAAGCCGCCGATCGTCAGCGCGAAGAGAAGCGCAATGATCGTCACCACGACAACCAATTCGATCAGGGTGAACCCAGCCCGCGTGGGGCGTGGCAATCTGATTTTCATGAGATTCAAGAGTAGATGATTTTTCGTTGATGACCCGGAAGCGGCGCGGATTAAGCGCCTGCACCACCGCTGAGGCCTTTGATCACTTCGATGAGTGGCAGGAAGAGCGCCATCACGATGACACCGACCACCACCGCCAGAACGACGATCATGAGTGGCTCAAGCATGGAAGTCAGGGCAGACACTGAGTTGTCCACTTCGTCCTCGTAAACATCGGCGATCTTCAGAAGCATTTCAGGCAATTGACCGGTTTCCTCACCGACATCGACCATGGAGATCACCATTGGCGGGAAGACGCTGCTGGACTCCAGAGGAGCCACCATCGACTCACCTTCTTTCACGGCATCATGCACCTTCACGATCGCGTCTGAAACGATGGTGTTGCCGGCTGTTTCACGGGTGATGTTGAGGGCCTGAAGAATCGGCACGCCTGAGGTCACGAGTGTTCCCAGGGTGCGGGTGAAACGAGAGATCGCCGTTTTGCGTTGGACATCGCCAAAGAGTGGCAGCTTCAACTTCAGGCTGTCGATCGTGCGACGGCCATTGGCCGTGGAAGCAAACATTTTCCAGGCGACAAAGATGAGAACGATTCCCCCACCAAGGTAGAGGACATTGTCACCCATCCAACGGCTGAAACCGATGACCAGCTTGGTCAGGTAAGGCAGCTTGTTTTTGTCACCCAGCATGTCTTCGAAGATCTTCTCGAAGCGCGGCACGATGACCAGCATGAGGAAGACCATGATCAGAAGCGCGATGACCATCACGATGATAGGGTAAACCATCGCTGCGACGATCTTGTTCTTCAGTTTCTGCGCCTTTTCCTGGTATTCAGCCAAACGGTTGAGCACGATTTCAAGCACCCCGCCGAGTTCCCCGGCTTTCACCATGTTGATGTAGAGCTTGTTGAAAACGCGTGGGTATTGGGAAAGCGTTTCGGAAAAGGTGCTGCCGGTCTGCACGTTCTCAGCGATCGTGGTGATCGTGCTTTTCATGATCGGATTTGACTCTTGGCGCCCAAGCACGGTCAGACCGCGAAGAAGGGGCAAACCCGAATCGATCAGGGTCGCGAGCTGGCGGGTAAAGATCATCAAGGTCTTGGCTTTGACCTTGGCATTGGCTCCGGCTTTGACGACTTTACCTTTGGACTTGGTCGCAGTGCTGCGGGCGCGCTTTTTGACTGCCGCGTCACCTTTGCCCTCTTGAGCCACCTGGGTGGGATAGAGTTGGCTTTGGCGGAGCAAGTTGATCGCCTCGGCCTCGGTCGAGGCATCGAGTTCTCCGGCGACTTCTTGACCGTTTTGATCGAGGGCGATGTAATGGAACTTCGGCATATGAGAAGGGGGCGCTACGGGGGTTCGTGGTGCGTTTTTTAGATTACCGGGAAGGGGAGTGTGATGTCCATCAAATAAATGGTGTCAGAACCGACAAATTAGGGTACTGAACACTGGCATCAGGTGTATTTGAGAACCTCTTCAATGGTCGTATCACCATCGTAAATGCTGCGCAGACCATCGTCACGAAGCGTGACCATGCCCAGCTCGATGGCTTTTTGTTTCAAGACCAGAGTCGGTGCTTTTTGAGTGATGAGATCGCGAATGGGATCGGAGACGTCCAGCAACTCATAAATGCCCTTTCGGCCTTTGTAACCAGAGCCGCCGCATTTGCCGCAGCCGCTGCCTGTGTAGAACTGCTTCCCGGCGAGGTCGTCAGGGTTGAGGTTCAATTGATTGAGAATGGAAAGGCTGGGCTCGTAAGGTGCCCGGCAGTTTTTGCAGACGGTGCGGAGCAGACGTTGCGCGAGCACGCCCTCAAGAGTCGCGGAGACGAGGAAAGGCTCCACGCCCATGTCAACGAGACGAGTCACGGCACCCGCGGAGTCATTGGTGTGCAGGGTGCTGAGCACCAAGTGTCCCGTCAGTGAGGCCTGAATGGCGATCTGGGCGGTTTCTTTGTCACGCATTTCTCCCACCATGATGCGGTCAGGATCCTGACGCAGGAAAGCACGCAGGGCTTTGCCAAAGGTCAATCCCACGGCCTCATTGATCGGCACCTGCATGATGCCATCCAACTCATACTCGACCGGATCTTCGGCGGTGATCAGCTTGGTATCGATGGTGTTGATCCGGCGTAAGCAGGCGTAGAGTGTGGTCGTCTTACCCGCTCCCGTGGGACCAGTAACGATGAAGATGCCATTTGGCTTATTGATCGTTTCGACGATGTAATCGAAGAGGTAGGGCTGCATCCCCAGATGCTCCAACTCGAGATTGACGGAGCTGCGATCCAACACACGAAGCACCACCGACTCACCATGCTGGGTGGGCAGGGAGTTCACACGCATGTCCACCGGTTTGCCATTGACGGAGGTCATGATGCGTCCGTCTTGGGGAATACGACGCTCGGCGATGTTCATGTTCGACATCACCTTGATGCGTGAAATCACACTGGTGGCCAGATGCACCGGCGGCGGGGCCATTTCATAAAGCGCACCGTCCACACGATAGCGGATTTTGAACTCATGCTCGAAGGGCTCAAAGTGAATGTCCGAGGCGCGCTCTTTGATGGCCTGAGTCATCACGAGGTCCACAAACTTCACGATCGGGGCCGAGTTGGCTTCAATCTCAGGAGAGTCTTTGCCGACGTCCTTTAAACCGCCAAAGATCTCGTCGATGCTAGGCGTGCCTGCACCGTAGTGCTTGTCGATCAAGCTCTGAACCTGACTGCGACGCGCCACCACCGGAACGACGGCTTTGCCGAGACCGAAACGGAGGTCTTCGACGAGTTGAGGGTTCAGTGGATCGGTAAAAGCCACGTGCAGTCCGCGGCCATCGAGCGTGATAGGAAAGGCTCCGTAAAGACGCGCCATCCCTGCTGGGATGAGACCGATAACGGAGGGCGGCGGCTCGAATTCATTGAGGTCAAAGTGGTCGGCACCGAGTTCCTCAGCCACAGCGGCCCAGAACTCATCTTCATGGGTGTAAACGCCGTAATCCAGCAGCACTTGCAGGATGTCTTTGCCATTGTGGACGGAGTCTTGGGCGATGTCGTAAGCCACGCCGCTGTCAATCACTCCGCGGGATTCGAGCATATCTACCACGTTCTGGGCTGTCATATCGTCGATTCTTTGTCTGTTGTCAGTTCAGGGTTCGTGGAGAGGAAATCAGTCCGCATCGGACATGGTGGCATCGATCACTTCGCTGGCCGTGGTCATGCCTGCCAGCACCTTGCGCACGCCGTCTTCACGCAGCGTTCTCATGCCTAATTCACGGGCGCGTTTGCGCAGCTGAGGGGTGGTGAGCTGCTGGTTGATCATGTTGCGCACTTCATCATCCACTTTGAAGATTTCAGCGATCACCATTCGGCCTTTGTAGCCTTTTTGGCGGCACTTGTTGCAGCCATTCGGGCCCATGATCGTCGCATTGTAGAGCTGGCTGGCTTCCAGTCCCAGGCTGCGCAATTCGGAATCACCCAAGCCGGTCGGTTCCTTGCACTCACCGCAGAGTTTGCGCACCAGACGTTGCGCCAAGATGCCGCGAACGGCTGAGGCGATCAGGAAGGGCTTCACGCCAATGTCGGCTAGACGGGCCACTGAGCTTGGCGCGTCATTGGTATGCAGCGTACTGAAGACCAGGTGACCCGTGAGCGAGGCATTGATGGCGATGGAAGCAGTCTCCAAGTCGCGAATTTCCCCAAGCATGATGATGTTCGGCGCTTGACGAAGCATGGCGCGGAGGGCGGCAGCAAAGGTCATGCCGACATCTTCCTTCACCATGACTTGATTGATCCCCGCCAGCTCATATTCGACGGGGTCTTCCACCGTAATGATCTTACGGTCAGGCCGATTGATGGCATTCAGACAAGCGTAAAGCGTGGTGGTTTTTCCTGACCCAGTTGGCCCTGTCACCAGCACGATGCCATCAGGCATGTTGATGAGTTTTTCAAAGGTATCTTGGTCATCCGAAAGGAAGCCGAGGTCCGCCAGACCCAGGCGCAAGCCGCTCTTGTCGAGCACACGCATGACCACGCTCTCACCATTGTTCGTGGGGATGATGGACACACGCATGTCCAGCTCCTTGCCATTGAACACCATCTGAATGCGCCCGTCCTGAGGGATGCGCTTTTCATCAATGCTCATCGAACCGCACATGATCTTGATACGAGCGATGATCGAGGAGTGCAGGCGTTTGGGATGATGCTCAGCATCGACCAACACACCGTCCACGCGGAAACGCACGCGCAGATCCTTTTCCAGGGGCTCGATGTGAATGTCTGAGGCACCTTGTTTAAAGGCCTCCATAAGGGTGTTCGTCACCAGTTTGATGACTGGCGCATCGTTTTCATTCGTGCTGCCACCGCCGCTGCCATCTTTGATGCCCGCCGAACCAAAGATCTCATTCCCGTAAATATTCGCCTGCACCATTTTGATCAGCGCGGGGGTAGAGCAAAAGAACTCCAAATCAGGCTGAAGCACGTGCGGAAGGGCATCCAGCGTCTCAAAGTCATAGGGGTCTGCGACCACAATCTGCATCGCCGTGCCATTCATGCCCACCGGAACGATTTTGTAGCGCAGCGCCGTCTCCATCGGCACCAATCCACGCAGGGAGGGATGTGCCGCAAAGCCATGCAGATCCATGTATTCCATCCCCGAGTTCACGGCCACGTTTTGAGCCACCTGCTCATCGCTCACGACTCCCGTTTTAATCAGGGCCTCGAGCGTTGTCTCCGTGGGCTTTTTCGTGGTTTTGACCTGCTGCAGGTCACGGTCGGTGATGAGGCCTGCTTCGTTCAGCAGTTCCAGGAGATACTCTTCGTTCGAATACATGCGTACGGCGGGGGCGCGGGATTATTAGAGGAATAATCAAACTAGAGGATTTCAGCGGGCAGTGTCAATCATCCTGGCAGATCAAGGATGTAAAACTTTTGCGTTCAATCCGCTTCAAATCAGGCTTTCGTGCCACTCCCGTGACAAAGAATCCAGATCCGATACGTTTGTGTCTGCCATTCATGATTCGACCCTTCCTAACTGTCCTACTTGGCAGCACTGCCCTGTTCCTCTCCCAGCCCACTCTTCACGCCCATGAGGCAGGAAAACAGATGGCTGAGGTCGCCACCCTCTTTCTCTCGGTCCTGACTCCGGAACAAAAAACCAAGGCCACCTTCAATTTTCAGGACGAAGAGCGCATCAATTGGCACTTCATTCCCCGGGAACGCAAAGGCCTGCCCCTGAAGGAAATGACCCCTCAGCAAGAGCTCCTTGCCCACGCGCTGCTCAATACGGGCCTCGGTTTCCGGGGGGCCGCGAAAGCAGCCACCATCATGTCTCTGGAGGAGGTGCTGTATCAGATGGAAGGGGCTGGTGGGGATGAAGCCAAACGCAGCGCTGCCCGTGCCAAGCGCGATCCCGAGAACTATTTCGTCAGCATCTTTGGCACTCCAGACCCCAAAGGCACCTGGGGTTGGCGAGTCGAGGGACATCACCTGTCTCTGAATTTCACCATCAAGGACGGCAACCTTCTCCGCGCGACCCCTGCCTTCATGGGCACGAATCCAGGCGAAGTCCGCCAGGGGAACCTCATCGGCCTGCGCGTCCTGGGCAAAGAAGAAGACCTGGGCCGTGAACTCGTGAAGTCTCTGACCGAAGAGCAGTGGAAAAAAACCCTCGTCGAGACCGTCGCCCCCAAAGAAATGCTCACCGCTGCGGAAAAACGCGTCAGCCCCCTCAACCCTCTCGGCCTCGCCGACACCGAACTCCAGCCGGAGCAAAAAGCCAAGCTGCGTGAGATCATCCGCGAATACACCGACCGCATGCGCACAGAAATCGCTGAGGAAACCTGGGCTGAAATCGAGCAAAACGGTCCCATCCACTTCGCCTGGGCCGGTGGCAAAGAGCGCGGCGAACCCCACTACTACCGCGTGCAGGGCAAGACCTTCCTCATCGAATACGACAACGTGCAGGGCGAGGCCAACCATCCGCACAGCGTCTGGCGCAGTTTTGATGGCGATTTCGGTCGGGACTACTTGGCCGAGCACCAAAAGGAAGCTCACACCAAGTGAATGAGCCCCGGCGGCACTCGCGAGAGTGCCGCTTTTTTATGTCCGACTACTGCGGAGTCTGAACGACGGTCATCCACTCCTGAACGGCCCGGAGAGTCTCACTCGCCACATCCGCCCTGGCTTTGGCAAACGGCGGCCGAAACCACGGGAAGCTGCCCAATAGATCCGGGGTGACGAGGACCTGTCCATCCGTGCCCTGCCCTGCCCCGATGCCGATCGTGCTCGCACGAATCTGCTGAGTCATTTCGGTGGCCACCTCTGCGATGATGCTCTCCAAGACGATCGCGCAGGCACCTGCTTCATCCAGAGCCCGAGCATCGGCGATCAGATCGGTGATTTGATCCGCGGTCTTGCCTTTCTTTTTATAGCCGCCCTCCTCACGCACACTCTGCGGAAGCATGCCCAGGTGACCCACAAAAGGAATGCCCGCTGCGATGATGGCACGAATTTGAGGCAAAAAAGCACGACCGCCTTCCAGCTTCACCGCATCCGCCCCAGCCTCAACAAGCTGGCGCGCGCTGCTCAGGGCCTCCTCAGGCGTGCGATAGGTCTGAAAAGGCAGATCTGCGACGATGGGTGCACGTTTGACACCCCGGCGAACCGCAGCGGTGTGATGCAGCATCATGGACAAAGTCACCCCCGTCGTGTCTGGCAAACCGAGCACGACCATGCCGAGAGAGTCGCCCACCAAGAGCAGGTCCACCCCCGCCTCATCCAGCAGACGGGCCGTGGGGTAATCATAGGCCGTGAGCACCGTGAGCGGCGAACCGGCCTGCTTGCGCGCCGGGAGATCAGTGAGGGTGGTAAGCATGGGGGAGTGGACGTTGTGACCGCAGCAAGCCAGTTTCAAGCCGAGGATTCAACCCTGTGCCCAAGGTCCTACCCGACGAACCGCCAACGAATCATCCTCCAAGGCCGCAAGATGAGCCGCGATGCTGCGCGTGTGCCCAGGCAACTGCAACTGTGGCTGGATGTCTGCCAGGGGCTGGAGCACAAAGCGACGCAGGTGCAGACGAGGATGCGGCAGGATGAGGACAGGATCGCTGAGCACAAAATCGCCCGCGTAAAGCAGGTCCAAATCGAGCGTTCGTGGAGCATTTCTCTCCCGCTGCACGGGCCGCCCCAGCGCCTGCTCCACAGCTTGCAAATGAGCGTGCATCGCCTCGGGGCTAAGTCTCGCTTGGACCTGGAGGACCGTGTTTAAAAAGGCCTGTGTGCCTGGGGCGCAGTCCACCGGATCGGTCTCATAAAGATCACCGATGAGCCATTCCTGCGCCTGCGAGATGCGCTCCCGAAGCAGCGCCACGGCCCGCCGGAGATTGGCCTCCCGGTCGCCCAGGTTCGATCCCAGGGCGATGCCAAAGGGGATAGCGCCGGTGTTTGACATGGGCCGTAAGTATCGCTGACCTACTTCAAGCCCAAGACATCCTGCATGTCATAGAGCCCCGCCGGTTTCCCCTCCAACCACCGTGCAGCACGGACAGCTCCTCCCGCAAAGGTGTCGCGGCTGCTGGCCTTGTGCGTGAGTTCCACCCGCTCGCCGACATTGGCAAAGATGACCGTGTGGTCACCGACGACATCACCGCCACGAATGGCGTGAACCCCAATCTCCTTGGGCGTGCGCGCTCCGACATCGCCAAAACGACCGTGGCGGCAATCCTGGTCATACTCGAGACCCCGGACATCGGCCAGAATCTCCACCAGCGTGCGTGCGGTGCCACTTGGGGCGTCTTTTTTCATGCGGTGATGCATTTCCAAGACTTCCAGATCAAAGTCAGGTCCGAGCAGTTCTGCTGCCTTCCGAGTGAGCCAGAAAAGGGTGTTCACGCCGACGCTGTAGTTCGAGGCAAAGACGATCGGCAGGCTCAGGGAGGCCTCGCGAATGCGGGCGAGTTGCTCCGTGGTGTGGCCCGTGGTGCCAATGACGAGGCTCTTTTTCTGCTCCAAACAGGCCGTGAGGAGTTCATCCGTGAAATGGTAAGAGCTGAAGTCGATGACGCTGGTGCTCTGACTGAGGGCGGGGAGGAGAGGATCGCCCACATCCATGGTGGCGGAGACGGTCACGCCCTGCGCCGCAGCGGCGGCGATGACGGCCTGACCCATGCGGCCTTTGCAGCCAGTGACGAGGAGATGAAGTGCGCTCATGATAGGGGTTGCCCGTAGCGTGGAATCAGGCGGATGGCAACGGCATCTCCAC
>JAIXVB010000304.1 GCA_027483245.1 Verrucomicrobiaceae bacterium
ATGGAGTCCGTGCTGCACACACTTTTGGAAGCGGTCATTCTGGTCGTCTTCGTGGTGGTGGTTTTCCTGCAAAACTGGCGCGCCTCACTCATTCCCCTGCTGGCGGTGCCCGTGTCCCTGATCGGCACCCTGGCGGTCATGCAGGCCTTTGGATTCACCCTGAACAATCTCTCCCTCTTTGGCCTCGTGCTCGCCATCGGCATCGTCGTCGATGATGCCATCGTTGTAGTTGAGAACGTCGAACGCTTCATTGCCAAAGGCCACTCACCGCGACAGGCCACGCTGCTCGCGATGAAGGAGGTTACCGGACCAGTTGTCGCCGTCGCCCTCGTGCTCACCGCCGTGTTCGTGCCCACCGCCTTCCTCGGTGGCATCACTGGCGAGTTCTATCGTCAGTTCGCGCTCACCATCGCGGCCTCCACGATCATCTCGGCCTTCAATTCCCTGACCCTCAGCCCGGCTCTGACCGCCTTGTTATTGCCACACCACGGAGCCAAGCCCGACTTCCTCCAGCGCAGCATCGACTTCCTCTTTGGCTGGTTCTTCCGTGCCTTCAATGCCTTCTTCACCCGCATCTCCGACTTCTTTGGAGCCATCGTGGGCAAGCTCGTGCGCATCGGTTTTGTCATGCTGCTGATCTATGGCGGCTTGGTCGGACTGGCGGGGCATCTTTTCAAAATCACCCCCACCGGCTTCATCCCCACCATGGACCTCGGTTACATGCTGGTCGTCGTGCAGCTTCCCGATGGTGCCTCCTTTGAGCGCACCGATGCCGTCGTGCGTGAGATGGACGCCATCGCTCGTGCAACCCCAGGCATTGCTCACACCTTCGGCATTTCCGGTTATTCCTCCGTGCTTCAGGCCAATCAAAGCAACGTCGGTGCGGCCTTCCTCATCTTTGAACCGCATGAGAAACGCACGCCTGAGCAAACCGCGGATGCCATGATCATCGAGATGCGAAAACGCTTCTCCAGCATTCAGGCTGGGCGCGTCATCGTGCTGCCGCCTCCTGCCCTGCGCGGTCTCGGCAATGCGGGGGGCTTCAAGTTCCAAGTCCAGGACCTGAACAACGCCGGTCTCCTGCCTCTGCAAAACGCCACCAACACACTCATGGATGCCTTGCGTGCGGAACCCGGCTTCACCTCCATCATCTCCGGTTTCCGCGCCAATGTCCCGCAATACTACCTCGACATCGACCGCCAAGCTGCCAAGAACATGGGCATCTCTCTGGCTGACATCAATGAGACCCTGCAAGTCTATCTCGGCTCCGCCTATGTGAATGACTTCAACCTCTTTGGCCGCACCTATCAGGTCACCGCCCTCGCCGAACCTCAATTCCGCGTGCGTCCCGAAGATGTCTTGAAACTGCAAACGCGTAACCAAAAGGGTGAAATGGTCCCGCTCGGTGCGCTCGTCAAAATGAACCGAGTTGGAGGCCCCGACCGTGTCGCTCGCTACAACCTCTACGTCACCGCCGACGTCAATGGCAACACGCTCTCCACGGTCAGCTCCGGTGACATGGTCAGCACCGTCGCGCGTCTTGCCAAAGAAAAGCTGCCTGAGGGTTTCGACATCGAATGGACCGACCTCACCTACCAGCAACTCCTCGCGGGCAACACCATCGTTTTTGTCTTCCCCCTCTGCGTGCTCTTTGTCTTCCTGGTTCTCTCCGCGCAGTATGAGAGCTGGAGCCTGCCGCTCGCCGTGATTCTCATCGTGCCCATGTGTTTGCTCAGCGCCCTCGCAGGTGTCTGGCTGCGTCAGATGGACAACAACATCTTCACCCAGATCGGCCTGGTCGTGCTCGTCGGTCTCGCGGCGAAAAACGCCATCCTCATCGTCGAGTTCGCCAAACAGCGTCAGGAAGCGGGCATGGACAAATGGGCCGCTGCGGTTGAGGCCACCAAACTCCGCCTCCGCCCCATTCTGATGACCAGCTTTGCCTTCATTCTCGGCGTTCTGCCCCTCGTCATCGCCAAAGGCCCAGGTGCCGAAATCCGTCAAGCCCTCGGCACCGCCGTCTTCTACGGCATGATCGGCGTCACCTTCTTCGGCCTTCTCTTCACCCCCGTGTTCTTCGTCGTCCTGAGTCGAAAAACCCGCCAAGTCCTCCCCGAAGAAGACCCCCACCACACCCCTGAATTGTAACAGCCACGAGGAGGTTCGAAACGTATCCTGCCCGTGTCAAAGATAGCCATCATCGGAGCGGGAATTGCAGGGATCGCGTGTGCGCAGCGCTTGCTGGTGCATGGGCATGAGGTGACGGTGCTGGAGAAGTCTCGGGGGTATGGTGGACGTTGTGCCACCAAACGTTGGGAGGGCTGCCGAGTCGATCATGGAGCGCAGTATTTCACTCAGCGAGATCCACGTTTTCGTGAGGCGTTGCAGGCGGCCTGTGGGCCTCGTGTGAGGACACTGGAGATGGCCCTTTTGACTGAAAAAGGTCTGCCTCTGCGCCCTGAGGAACGCTTTTATCATGAGGCTGGGAATAGCCACCTGATCCGCGACTTGGCGACGGGCGTTACGGTGCAGTTTGAAGTCACCGTGGACGCCGTCTCACGCACAGCACAGGGCTGGGAAGTGGTCGGCACGATTTACGATCAAGTCATCAGCACTGCTCCCCTTCCACAAACACATCGTCTCTTCGGAATGAAGGAGGCTGTGACCGCCGATTATGTCCCCTGCCTGACCCTGCTGCTGCTGTATGAAGGTCAAGGACTCGGCCTCACTGCAGACCGATACGCCATCAGCGACACCACCGGTCATGATCTCGCCTGGAGCGCCTGTGAGTCGCATAAA
>JAIXVB010000488.1 GCA_027483245.1 Verrucomicrobiaceae bacterium
ACATACGCGTCCAAACGACCGCAAGCGATGTAGGCCAGGGCCAGGGCTGCGCTGCCGAGCATGCGCGTTTTAAAGACATCGTAGCTGATCCGGCGATAACGCTCGAAGCCGGCATCCAGGGCCGATTTGCTCTTTGAAAAGCCCACCGTCACCACGGCTTCGTTCATCTCCTGGCGCGGGCTCACCGAGATCGGCTTGCCATTGAGTGTGGGCACACCGCCCTGCACCACGGCCCAGGTTTCATTCTGCATCGGATCGTGGATCACGCCCACCAGCGGCTCCTTGGACTCCCTTATCCGGGCAGCGATGGACACGCAAAAGTGAGGGATGCCATAGAAGTAATTCACCGTGCCATCGATGGGGTCGATGATCCATTCCACTTCACCCAAACCGCCCAGGTCACCCTCTTCCTCGCCCAGGATCGCATGCTCAGGATTGTGGCTCAGGATGATCTCCGTGATCAGCTTTTGGCTGCGCACATCCAGCTCCAGCTTCACGTCCCGGCGCTGCATCTCCTTCACCATTTTTTCAGAGCCAAAGTTGTCTTTGATGAGTTGACCGGCTTGATGAGCAGCGTCGAGGGCGATGGCGAGGAGGGCGTCTTTCACAGGGGGTATTGAGGGGGTGGGATGAAGCAGGCTCACAGGCCTGAAGTGTTGGCTTTGATAACGGCTCGCTGGACGATGAAGGCGATCAAATCGCAGGCCAGCTCAGCCTTCGTCTGGCGCGGCAGAGGGACATTCTGCGCGCCGGGCAGGCAGAGGGTGACTGTGTTTTCTTCACTGTCAAACCCGATGCCCGCCTGAGACACATCGTTGGCGATGATCAGGTCACAGCCCTTCCGGGTCAGCTTCTCCTGCGCGTGCTCCAGCAACCGCTCCGTCTCCGCCGCAAAACCTACCAAATAACCCGTGAATCCGAACACCGTGCGGGCAGAGCCGAGGATGTCCTGCGTGCGCTCCAGCACCAGCGTCAGGGTCTCGCCCGTTTTTTTGATCTTCTGCTCCGGCACCTCCACCGGGCGATAGTCCGCCACCGCCGCGGCAAAAATCGCCACCTCATGGGTTGAAATCTCTCCCTGTACTGCCGCACACATTTCCTGAGCTGACTCCACCCGCAGCACCCTCACACCTTCTGGAGCCGCCAGAGAAACAGGACCCGAGATCAAGGTCACCTCATGCCCAGCCAGCACCGCAGCCTGAGCCAATGCATAGCCCATGCGACCTGAGGAACGATTCGAAAGGAACCGCACGGGGTCCAGCCGCTCGCGGGTCGGTCCCGCTGTGATCAAAACACGCATCCCTCCACCTTGCCAAGCCCCCACCTCCGGTCAAACCCCGAACACAGGCCCCGTGCAGGCTTTGCTTTGGTCCGGTCTCTGCGTGGGTGTTTGACGTGAGGAGGGTGTTTCCTGCCTCGCAGTTAGCAGGGCTGATGACCTAGCCGGGTGATAACATCGTCACGCGGCAGCCTTTGAGACGGAGCCGGGGATGGGGGAAACAAAAGTCCCCCAAAAACCCATGAAAAGCGCTCGCTGGCCACTCTCGGCCCTGGTTCTCTGTTGTCTCTTCACCCGCTCCGCCTGGGCCCTCAGCCCCACGTTCGGCAATCTGAACGTGGTGCAGAATGATGCTGGAAATACAGCCAGCTCTGTGACGATCACTTTGCCGTATGTGCAGAGTTCCCTCTCCATGGATGGCGTAACGTCTCTGGGCACCCTGCAACTGCGCACGGGATCCAATCGTGGTGACTACAATGTGCGCATGACCGCCACGCCGAGCCAGGATCGCGCGCAGGGAATCCTGATCACCAACGTGAGTCAAAACGGCCGGGACAACAATGCTTTTGGCGACACGGCCGGCCTGCGTTTCGCCACCAGCGCCATCTCGTCCGATGCCAATGGTTACTTCATCCCCCAGCACAATCTGAGCGGCACCGAATGGAACACCAATGTCGCTGCGGCCTGGTTTCCCTATGCGGATGGTTGGATCGGAGGCCACGCTGTTGCCACCGCTTCAGGCCAGCCCCTGAGCAGCGTGGCGGGCTCTGCCGGACTGAGTGTCAGCGCGACCGGTGTGGGGTCCAATGTGATCTATGATGACCCAGCCACCGCAGGCATCTATGAACTGCGGTTGGATACGATCAACAGCCAGACGGATGGCATCCTGGCCGTGGTGGGCGGGGCGAATGGAGACAACTACGCCCTCTCCCGAGCCAATGCGGACGGCTCCTGGACAGTTTATGTGAAAGACAACGGCAGTGATGCAGCCCTTTATGAGAATGACGGATTTGGCTTCGTCTTCGTGCCCACGACCGCGGCGGTGACGGGCAATCAGCCAGGGGTGCATGCACTGGGGCGGTTGAATGGCAATCTGACCCGTGACATCACGGCGGGTGACTACGTCGTGGTGCGCAGCAGCACCGGGATCTATCAACTGTATGCGCCTGGGATCGATCCGGCACAATCCACCCTGCTGCTCAGCCCTGAGGCTGCGGGGGTGGGTGGGGATAACATCTGGACCTATGAACCGGGGACCAAGGGCTGGACCATGCAATACCGAGACCTGCCCGGCGCTGGACTCCAGGATAATGGCGCGGGAGATGACACACTGAGTTTTCTGCTCATGGCCAGTGGCAACACGGCAGCCATTTGGGACGCGGGCGGTGCCAATGCCAACTGGGGAACGGCGGGCAATTGGCAGAACGATGCCCTGCCTCTCACCGGCAAGGATGTCGTCATTGGCACCGGCACTGGCAACGTGACCCTGGACGGCCCGCAAACTGCCGGAATGCTCATGATCAGTCGCGAGGTGGGTTTCACCCTGGCTGGCACCAGCACCCTGACACTGAAAACAGGTCTCCTGGTCGGTAGCAAACCGAGCGCCTCTCAGACCTACATCGTCTCCACTCCGATTGTGCTGGAGGAAGACGGCTTTTTGATCGCCCAATCCACCGGCTCCGCCATCACCCTACGGCTGGATGTCGCCTCTGGAAATGCCCTGACGGCAGACAACAAAAACCTCACCTTTGGCGGGTCAAACCTGATCGAACTGCGTGACCCCATCTCGCTCGGCACGGGCAAATTCATCAAAGAAGGCAGTGGCCAGGTGACGCTGACCACGGCGAACAGCATCGGCGGGGTCGAGATCATCACGGGGCCCAACAGCAGCACCAACGGAGCCTTCCGCCTCAATGCACCCGCTGCTTATGGAGCCTTTGGCAGCAACGACCTCGTGCTGAAAAACCTCAGCGGTGTCACCGCCCTCTACTTCGACAACGCCGCAGGCAGCGGCACTCTCAGCAACAACCTCGTGCTGCAAAGCGTCAACGCCAGCTCCGGCACCCGCATCCTGGTGGACAGCGCAGCGGCTTTCAATGTCACCCTCTCCGGCCAAATCACCGGCGGCAATGCCACCTCGGAGTTCATCGTGGACAATGACGCTGCCGGAGGCCAGGGCCGCTTGCATCTGACCAACCTCGCCAACGATTTCACTGCCCAGCGCGTGAACGTGAATCGCGGCGCTCTCGTCGTGCATGGAGATGGCGTCCTAGGCCATGCCAACAACAGCCTCTATCTCAACACTGGCGTCACGGACGGCAGCGTGACCAGCGGGCTGCACTTTGGCGCGGACAATGTCACCCTAGCGGCCACACGTGCCGTCACACTGAACACCACCAGCCCCATTCACACTGGCACTTATACCTCCACCATCACCGGCACCGTCACGGGCGCAGGGGGTCTAATCAAAGGCGGCACCGGCACCCTCATCCTCACCGGCACCAACAGCTACCAGGGCACCACCAACATCAAACAAGGCACCCTCCAACTCAGCCCCAGCAGCGGATCCGCCGCCGGCCTGGGCGCTCTGATGGTGGAAAATCAGGCCACGCTCAGCGGTCATGGCAACCTCAGCGGTGCCGTCAGCCTGCTCAGCGGTGCTCGCCTCACCCCCGGTCTGGTGAATCAAAGCGGCGCCTTTCAAATGCTCAACGGCCTGGATCTGCAATCTGGCAGCCGTGTCCTCTTTGATCTCCTGGGCAACGGCCAAAACGACCGCCTCAATGTGGCTGCTGGCACCCTCCAGATCAGCAACGGCAGCGCGTTCGAAGTCCTCCTCGGCTACACCCCCAGTGCAGGCGATAGTTTTGACCTGCTGGACTGGACCACCCTCACAGGCACACCCACCCTCGAAGACCTGCTCATCCTGCCCAATCTCAACGACCCCAACCTGCGCTGGGACAGCACTCAGTTCAATACCCTGGGCATTCTCAGCATCCAAGCCGTCCCCGAGCCCACTCGCCTGATGCTGCTCCTGATCGGCAGCCTCACCTTCCTGATCAGACGCCAGCGCCGGGGCGTGTGATGAGCTCCTGGCGAGGTCCGTGAAGGCGGAAGACCTGCATTGACGTCCCAGGCTTTGGCCCGCATAATCCTGCTTGTCGTGAACTCGAAAAAAAAGCCACCGCATCAACCACCGCCCAGCGGGGAGATTCAGGTCATTCGCTTGAGGCCTTCCACGACCGATTACGCGACCTTTGTGCGCACCACCTCACAAGTGCTGGGCGACACGGGCCCAGCCTCGCGCAAGACCAAGCCCAATGCGCGGTTGCTCTGGCTGGCGAACTTGGAATCCTGAAAAGTGCAGGAATGAAATGGGCAGTCTTTAGAGCTGCCAATTCGGATCTTCATTATGGCACGGAGCATGTCGTCGAGTCTGATGAAGTGGGCGAACAAATGGCAAAGATCACCATTCCTCCCGCCTTCGGTTTGGCTCCGCGCGTCGTTTCTCATCCCTTGATCGACCTTCGTCAGGACTCGGTATCACCCGGCTTTCGTCAAGTGATCGAGTTCCTGCCAGCCACGCCCTTCGAATATCTCGAGCGATGGATCGCGGCCAATGAGGTGTTCGAGGATGCGGTCAAGCTCACCTCTGTCGTCGAATGGGCAGATGGGCAGGTTTCTTTCAGCATTAGCCAGCCGCAGTATCATGGTGAGCCAGCGCTTCCCCGTGACATTGATCGTTACTTTGAGGCTTCTGGCTGGACTCGAATTCAGGACCCAGGCAGGTCTGGGCACGTGCTTTATTTCAACTATGCGTTTCAGGTCTTGGCAATCGATGCCCTGCCGCGAAATTGTTACCTGCACGAGGGGGCGCTGCTGCCTTTTGACGTGATCCTTTGCAAGCCGGATGAAACGCTGGAGACCTTCCTGCGTCTCTACCCCGGTTAATTTTAATCACTCCACCCGCACGGCGGCGCAGACCATTTCCAGGACGCGCCAGAGGGCCTGCCCACCGAGGGTGCCTTCGTGAAATCCGGTGGCGGGGATGGGTTGCCATTGGCTGCGGTCGCTGGTGGCGGGCGGCTGGGGAATGCGGGTGAGCTTTTCGTCATACTGGCCGTCTTTGCCGCCGAGCTTGTAAATGACGAGGTCGAGCGAAGGGATCACGTAGAGGCAAAAACCACCGGCTCCCGACTTCCAAAAGGCGTCTTTGGGGGCTCCGGCGACGTGGCCATCGGCGTTGTGTTCCCATTGGAGGCTGAAGGGGCTGTGCGGATTGTAGGGGCTCCAGGTCTGGCATTTTTGAATGTAAGCGGCCGGGACGAGCTGCCGATCCTGCCATTTGCCCCCTTGGGCTAGGCAGTAGCCAAAGCGCATGACATCGGTGGCATGCAGGGCGGTGCTTCCCGCGCCGTTGGCGTGTTCCATGACGACATCGCCCCGATACAGGCAGTAGTTCCAATCGCCCCAGCCCTGCGGTTTGGCCAGCCGCTCCTGGATGTAGTCTTTCAGCTCCATGCCGCTGACGTTTCTCAAAACGATGCTGGCGATGTGCGGCGACGGTGAAGAGTAGGAGTAACCAGCCCCGGGATCGCACCAGAGCGGGACCTCGAGTGAGGAGGCATCGAGACGGCGGATGTCCTGACCTTTGACGGGTTTCAGCGGCTGGGGTTTGCCTTTGATCATGCCGCTGGGGGACTGTCCCTCCCCCCAATAACCGCCGGTCATGCAGAGCAGTTGGCCGAGGGTGATCTGGGCTTTGCGCGGGTCATTGAGCGGGAAGGCCTGGGGCAAATAGGTCTCCGTGAAGACGGGGGTGTCGAGGCCCTGCGGGATCTTGTCTTTGAACTCCTCCAGCATGATGCCGCAAGCGATGCTGCAAAAGCCTTTGCCCGTGGAGGCCATGTCAGGATTGGCGTTGCGGCTGGCTTTGCCAAAGTAACGCTCGAACACCAAGTGTCCGCGACGCACGACCACGAGGCCGCCATGGGCTGTGGAGCGCTCCGTGACGGTGTAGGCAGGCTCGAGTTTCGCGAGGTCGATGCCCGCCAACTCCCGTGCGGCCTTTTCCGTCTTGGCCTCACGCCAGCCGCCCTCGCGATCGGGTGCAGGAAAGTAGGTCTGGGCAGCCGGCAGAGCGCTGGCGATGCAGAGGGTCAACAGAAGCGGGTAAAAGCGAGGCAAGGACATGAGCCGGAGGAAACGTCGTGGGAGGGGCTGTTTGTTGCGGCGAGTGGATTCGGGTTTATCAAAGACGCACTTTTCACCATGTCGCGCTCATTCCTCCTGTCTCACGATCCGATCCCGGCATCGGTCCCGCCCTTCCCACCGGGGATTGGGGCAGAGGTGCGTTTTCTCGGTGTGGTGCGCGGGATGGAGGGAGAGGCAGCGATCCGGGGCATCGACTACAGCGCCTATGCCCCGATGGCGGAGCGGATGCTGGCAGAACTGATCGAGTCAGGTCAGGAGCAGCACGGGTTCCATGAGGTGTTCATCCAGCACCGACTCGGCTTTGTGTCCGCTGAGGAGCCCTCCATCGTGATCTGGGTGCGGACAAAACACAGCGCGGCCGCTTTTGAACTGTGTTCCTGGTATCTGAAAGAGATCAAAACGCGGGTGCCGATCTGGAAAAAACCCGTCTTGGCGGAAGCCGCTGGGCTTTGATGATCAAGAGCCCCGAAAGGTCCCACCAAACTTTCCATAACGACTCACTCGAGTCGAAATAAAGGCAGGTTTCGTCACCAATGAGATGTTTGAGACGGCACGCCTTCTGATACCTTTTTGCCCCGTCATGAGCCTGGAATTCCCGATCCGCTGCGTGTCTGCTTTTGCCTGCCTCCTGCTCGCAGGCTGCCAACTCCCCCCACCCGACCAAAACCCCACCGTGCGGCGGGCTCAGTCAGCCAACGGCGGCAGTCTTTATGCCGGGGCAGGAGAGCTGAATGTGCCGATCCGGGCCTCGGCGATCAACGACGTGGCGCGCATGCTGGCAGGCATGGAAGCCTATGGTGGGCAGGATTCCTTCGCCGCCGTGCGTGACTCTTCCGCCTGGCCCTACCACCAGCAGCAGATGGATGCACTGTGGCGTCGGCATGACCTGGGCCGTGGGCAAAAGATCCGCGCCTGGGCAGCCCAGGAAATCGGCGACTTGCAGCGATCACGAGCGCTTTTTTACCCCTTCAGCGGCCCCGATTTCCTCTTTGCCAACGACCTCTTTCCGAGTGCAGAAACCCACATCCTCTGCGGTCTCGAACCGGCCGAGCCACTGCCTGATCTGCGCACCCTGAGTCCTGGCGAGGTGGCCCTGGGACTGAGCGGCCTGCGCAATGCCCTGAGCAGCATCACCCAAGCGGGTTACTTCGTGACCAAGGACATGCGCAATGACCTGCAATCCACGCGCTTTCGGGGCACCCTGCCTGTGCTCTTGGCCTTTCTGGCCCGCACCGGAGCCGTCGTCGAAAGTGTGGACATCGTCGCGCTCGATGGCCTGGGCAATCCCGTCCTCGTGGGCACTTCTGGCGGGTCGGCTCCAGGCCTCATGATTCGTTTCCGCAACGGCTTCGGCGGATTGAAGCGGCTGTTTTATTTTCGGCAGGACCTCTCCAATGGCAGCACGCGCCCCGGTGGCCCCTTTCTCACCTTTGTGGCCAAACAAGGTTACCCCCCTGCCCTGGTCAAAAGCGCCTCTTACCTGATGCATGACAGCGGCTTCTCCAACATCCGCAATTACCTCCTGCGCAGCACCAGTGGCCTGATTCAGGACCCCTCCGGCGTGCCCTACCGCGATCTCGTCGCCGCAGGGTTATCGCTGAATCTTTACGGCAACTACCAGAACACCCTCGGCATCTTCAGTCAGCAGCAGCCAGACCTCGCCGCGGCCTATCAAAATGGGCGACATCCCGTGCAGTCGGTGGATTTTGGTTTCGGTTATCTCTACTACCCTTCCACCACCAGCATCCTGGTCGCACGACGGCGCTGAGCCCCGCCGAGAGCAAGAGAGGAAAACAAACCAGTTGCACCCAGGACGAAGGCGTCTATTCTCCGCGCCCTTTTTCGCAACCCCAAACTTTCACGAATATGTCTCAACATCGCAGCCTCAAAACAGCCGGTTCCGTTGGCACCAAGCGCAGCGTCCTCAAGCGTGGTGAGCGCATCAAGCTCATGAAAGCCCGTGGTCAGTGGAAGGAAGGTCGCCTGCCGACCGGCCTGCCAAAGACCAAGTCCGAATAGTTTGCGCGGGTTAACCCCCGCCTATCACCGTGCGACTCAACCGTTATCTCAGCCTGTGCGGCCTCGGCTCCCGCCGCGGTTGCGAATTGCTTATTTCTGAAGGCCGCGTGTCCATCAATGGGCACGTGATCAAAGATTTAGCCACTCAAGTCACCGATGAAGACCGTGTGGTGGCCGATGGTCACCCTGTGAAGGCCGAGGCGAATGTCGTCATCGCCCTGCACAAACCCCGCGGCTACATCTGCAGTCGCAGTGATGAGCGAGATCGCATGACGATCTACTCGCTCTTGCCCAAGCAATTTCAGACGCTGCATCACGTTGGTCGTCTGGACAAAGACAGCGAAGGCCTCCTGATCATGACGAATCAGGGCGAGCTGTCTCACCGCCTCATTCACCCCAGCATGGGTGCTGAAAAAGAATACGAGGTGATCATCGACAAGCCCGTGGATCAGGCCGTCATGGCCAAACTGGTCAAAGGCATGCTCACCGAAGAAGGCCACGCCAAATGCGAACGCGCCTGGATGGCCTCTGAGTATCGCTGCCACGTCGTGCTCAAGCAGGGTCTCAAACGCCAGATCCGTCTCATGTTTTATCAGCTCGGCTTCGAGGTCGAGCGCCTCACCCGCACTCGCATCGGCTGGCTGGAACTCAAAGGCCTGCAAAAGGGGGGCTGGAAACAGCTTACCGAAGTCGAAGTGCAACGTTTCTTCGCCAAAGACGGCACCACCGGTCGCCCGACCAAGCCTGCCAAGGCCCGTGTCAGCAAACCCAAGGCCGACAGCGCCGAAGATGCACGCCCAGTGCGCCGCGCCCGGCCTGAACGTGAAGACGACCGCCGCCCCGGCAGTCGCGGACGCAGCTCCGACAAAGGCAGCAGCCGCGGCCAGCGCTCACGCTCCACCGGTGATGAACGCACGGAACGCCCTTTCACCAAATCTCGCTCCGCAGGCGGTCCACGCGGACGCACCCCTCGTGAAGACGGCCCAAGCCGCGACTCCGAGCGCCCACGCACCAGTTTTGGCGGTGCCCGTCCATTTTCTCGCGATGAAGATCGCCCCTCCGACCGCCCTCGCGGTGGATCGGGCCGTGGTCGCCCTTTCCGTGAAGATGGTCCTGCCCGTGATTCCGAGCGCCCTCGTAGCGGCCCAAGTCGGGGTCGCCCCAACTCCCGCAGTGGCGACAGCTCTGATCGCCCACGCAGCAGCTCACGTCCCTCCCGCGACAACGGCCCCAGCCGAGGTCCTCGCTCCGGCGGCAAACGCCCGCCCGCCAAAAAAGGACCTCGTCGCCGGGATTGAGCCTAGCTGGCTCAAGTGACGAACGATCACAGAAACCATGAATGGTATCTGCCGAAATCGTCGTTTCGGTGACCCTGAATCGCAAAATTTCCTTCCCTCAAGGATCAGAGCGTCGGTTGATGTACCTCAGCCCCAGAACGCTACGGGCATGAATCACCCGTCACCTTTTCCCCCACTGTCCGTCAAACAGCCCCCTGGAGCCTAAAAGGGGCAGGTTTAAAAATCACCGGCGTGGAAGTGAGGGCCAATTCGCCATCGACCTCCAGGGGGGCCTGAGGTTCCGCCGTGACCGTGAATTCACGCAGTTGCAGGTAATCAATGTCCTGCGCAGGCTCATAGCCATCGACCAAAATCGCGCGGATCATCTGGGCAAATTCCCAGCCGCCAAGGCCGTGAAAGATCAGGACGTC
>JAIXVB010000424.1 GCA_027483245.1 Verrucomicrobiaceae bacterium
CGCGACGACCACGCTCTACGGTCAGACGGGTGAGCCTGTCCTGGTCGTGGCCAAAGACGCCCGCAATCAACCCCGCCTCCTGGCAGCGACCCCGCGCTGATGAAGCTGGTCCTGCCCATCCTCTGTTCCCTGGCTCTGCTGTCCTCCGCAGCCGCGCAGGCCCCTGTCGCGCCCGCGCCGCAGGTCTTGCCCGCGCAAAAACCCGCCACGGATGGGAAGGTCTGGGGTGCCCTCATTTACGCCACGAACAATCCTGACAGCGTCACCGGTTCCGCCGAGGTGATCCCCAGCGACTACAAAAACCTGGAGTCACGTCTGGCCAAAGTCTTCCCCTACCAGCGCTTTGAGGTCATCGGGCAGCATCTGCAGGATGTGTTCCGTGAGTATGAATCCTGGGTCGTGCCGACGAAGGATCTGTTTTTGAAAGTCGACTCCAAAGGGCCAGCCCCCGGCGGCGGCATGAACCTGCACCTGCAGTTCTGGCGGGATCAGCAGGTGCTGGTAAAAACCGACACCGTGCTCAAAGCCGAAAGCCCCCTCTTCATCGGCGGACCGAAATGGCGTGAAGGGCAGCTGCTCTTCGTGCTGATTTTGCAAAAGGGCCGCTGAGCTTTCAGCTTGGAGTGTGCTGGAATCATTGAAAGTTCCTCCGCCGCGCACCTTCTCAGACTTTGGATCGCTCAAAAGCCACGCTCTTGAGCGATCCTTTTTTTGCGCCGTTCCAGCACCTGCTTCACCACGCGGATGAGGTCGCCGCTGTCATAGGGTTTGGGCAGGACATCGGCAAAACCGTGCGCGCTGGGCTGAAGCATGGCGGTGTCTCCTCGATTGCCGCTGGAGACGATGGCATCCACCTGCGGGTCCATTTGTTTTAAAAGTTCCATCGCCCGTGCTCCACCCATGCCGAGAGGGATGGTGAGGTCGATGAGCACCAAGTCGAAGGGATTGCGAGCCATGAGCGCCTCGCTGTAGCGTTTCACGGTCTCGGTGCCGTCGGCCGTCTCGACGATTTCAAATCCTTCGGCCTTCAAATTTCGCACGATCAGGTTCCTGAGCAGCAGATCATCTTCCAGCACCAGCACGCGCGCCGTGATCAGCTTGGAGGGTGCTGCCACAGAGGTGATCACGGGCGCTGCTTCCAGCGGCTGTGGCGCACTGCTCACGTTCATCAGCGCCTGTTTGAACTCGGACGCAGAGGCATAACGCAGCGTGCGATCAGGCATCAGAGCGCGGACAATGACGCTATCCAAACGTGGATCACAGCCCACCAGTGTGGACGGCGGCTGCCAGGCCCCGCGCGGGACCTGCCCGGTCAGCATCTGATACAAGACGACGCCGAGGGCGTAGATGTCTGCCCGGTGATCGACCTCAGCGCGGGTGTCATACTGCTCAGGCGCAGCATAATCCGGCGTGCCCATGGCCATGTTGGTGCGCGTCAGCAGGGCCGTGTCAGAGTTGAAGCGTTTGGCCAAACCAAAGTCCGCCACTTTGATCCGACCATCCTGTGCGATCAAAATGTTCGCCGGTTTGATGTCGCGATGCACCAGACTTTGCGCATGGGCATAACCTAAAGCATCGCAAATCGCCGGAATGATCTCCAAGGCGCGCGCATGACTCAGTGGACCCTGGGCCATGAGTTGATGCAGATCCGTGCCCTCAATGTACTCCATCACGTAGTAGAGGTAATCGCCCACGACGCCAAAGTCATACACGCTGACGATGTTCGGGTGGTTCATCTGGGCCAGCGCCTGAGCCTCGCGCCGAAAGCGTTCGGGGTAAGAGTAATCCTGGCCGTGATTGCGATGCAGAATCTTGATGGCGACCGATCGGCCGAGCTGCGTCTGCACACCGCGATAGACAGCGCCCATGCCCCCTTGACCGATCTGAGCATCAAAGGCGTATTCCCCCGGTGGCATCAGTTGGGTCAGCTCTGCGGGCGATGGGTAGTTTTGCATGGGGGACCAGCCCGCCACCCCTTCCGACACCGAAGGCGGCTGCGGAGCCGGGGTGCGTTTGCCAAAGGAAAAGAGGCGCTTCATGGATCGGGTGCAGAAACTCGGACGCTGAACTCTCGGAACAACGCGCCCTCACCGCAAGCGTTCTCTTTCGACAATCTCCACTCGCTGAGATAGACAGGAGCGAGCCCGTGCTTTTTCAATCCAGCCCTTTTCATCATGCTCAGCCGCCGCCACTTCCTCACCACCAGCTCCGCTGCCCTGCTCACCCGCCTGCATGGCCAAGACAGCGCCCCAGAGATCACGGTGCGTCAGATCACCCAAGGACCGCGTTTTCACTGGTTCGCCTACTACGACAAACTGCAATTCAGCCCAGATAACCGCTATGTCTTGGGCAATGAGGTGGACTTTGAGCATCGATCCCCCACCGCCGATGATGTCATCCGCGTGGGCATGGTGGACCTTCAGGACGGTGACAAGTGGATCGAGCTGGGGGAAAGCCGCGCCTGGAATTGGCAACAGGGCTGCATGCTCCAATGGGTGCCCAACACGGAAAGCACCGTCATGTGGAATGACCGGGTGGATGGCCAGCACGTCTGCCACCTCCTCGATGTGAAGACCCAGAAAAAGCGCACCCTACCCCATCCCATTTACAATCTCAGCCCCGATGGAGCCTGGGGCATCGCCCCCGATTTCCGCCGTCTCAATGACACACGTCCAGGCTACGGTTACGCGGGCATTCCTGATCCGAACAAGGACGTGCTCGCCCCTGACAATGCAGGCATCTGGAAGATCAATATCGAAACAGGCAAACAAGAGCTCTTGATCACCTTTGCTCAGGCAGCGGCCATTCCCTATGAGCCCGGGTTCAGCAAGAATGCCAAACATTGGTTCAATCACCTGCTGTTCTCGCCCGATGGCAGTCGATTCATCTTTCTCCACCGCTGGAAGGGTGAGGGCGACAAAACCTTCAACACCCGCCTCTTCACCGCCGCAGCGGATGGCACCGACCTTTACGTGCTCGACCCCCTCGGCAAGACCTCCCACTTCGTCTGGCGTGATCCCCAGCACGTCTTCGCCTGGGCTTATCACCCGAGCCATGGAGATCGATTTTACCTTTATCAGGACAAGACCCGCGAGGTCTCCGTGGTGGGCAAAGACAAGATGCCTGTCAATGGCCACAACACCTACGTGCCCGGCACCCAGAACGAGTGGGTGCTCAATGACTGCTACCCGAACAAGCAGCGCATGCAGATCCCGTATCTCTACCACGTCCCCACGGATCGCCGCGTGGACTTGGGCCAGTTTTACAGCCCCGCCTTCTACACGGGCGAGTGGCGCTGCGATACTCACCCGCGCAGCAGTCGGGATGGGAAACTCGTCTGCATCGATTCTCCCCACAACCACGGGCGTCAGATGCACCTCATCGACATCCGCGCCATTGTCTCCTGATCAGCGTCCGCTTCAGTACTCCTCTTCGGTATCCTCAGGCTCCGCGTCCACGGGTTTCTCAATGCCCAGCTTCTCCATGGCAGCTTCCACGGTTTGCAGATGCTTCAGCGGCAGCTTCTTGCGCTGATACTTGTTGAAGAGCAGTTGATGCAGCTTCAGCCAGGTTTCAGGCGTGGGCATCATCGGCATCCAGGCCTCGCCATCGGGGTGGGCGAGTCGGAACAGCCATTCGCGCGAATTCCAGTGCGCGCGGATGTATTGCTTCCGGCCGTCTTCGAGGCGTTCGTGCCATTCGTGGATTTGGTTTTTGGTCATTGAGAGCGCTCAGGATGCGCTAGTATCGCCCCCATGCAAGCCGCCAACCCAAGCCGCCCCTCTGCCTTGCCCAAGCTCCTGCTCTATTTGGCAGCCGTGATGCTCGGCGGCGCCCTGCTGGCCCCACCCCTGTTTCACCTGGGAAAAGGCACCCACGAATGGCTCAGCACCGCCGCCCTCGGCCAGACGGGCCTGGGCACGTGGCTCATGAAAGAAATCGAGCGCGCGCACTTCACCCGCTACTTCAATCGGGCGGTCCTCGTCTGTGCCCTGCTGTTCATCGTTCCTTTTCTGCGCTGGGTGCGCCTGGATCGCAGCCTGCTGCCCGTGTGGCGACCCCTTGCCCAGGGACTGCGGCAGTGGGCCTTGGGCTTTCTCATCGCCGCTGGACTCCTGCTCGCCCTGGGACTCGTGTTTTTAAAGATGGGTGCCTATCAGCTGCGGCCCGAACCAGGTTGGCTGAAGTTCAGTGAACCCATCAGCGCAGCGCTCGGCGCAGGCATCATTGAGGAGTTTTTCTTTCGCGGTCTGCTTCTGGGCCTGCTCCTGCGCACCATGCGACCGCAGACTGCCTTGCTTTGGGGCACCTTCGTCTTCGCCATTGTCCACTTTCTGAAGCCGCCAGAGGGCTGGCAAATCCCCGATGCGCAGGTGACCTGGAGCAGCGGATTCGTGGTGCTCCAGCAGATCAGTTCCAGCTTTGGAGACGTGGACTTCCTGCTCGCCGAGTTCGCCACCCTCTTCGCGGTCGGCTGGGTCCTCGCCCAAGCACGGATGCAGACGGGCGCTCTGTGGGCTAGCATCGGCCTGCATGGCGGGTGGATCTTTGGGCTGAAGTATTTCAGTGGTCTCACGCATCATCAGCTCGGCTGGCTGCCCTGGATCGGAGCCAACCTCAAAATCGGTCTCATGCCTCTCTTCGTCGTGCTGCTCACCGGCTGGCTCACCCTGCGCTTCCTGCCGACAAATCGTTTGCAGGCAGCGCCACCAGTGGGAACATAGGCGCACGACTCTCTTTTGCCGGAGTGGCGAAATTGGTAGACGCGCCAGATTTAGGTTCTGGTTGGGAAACTAGTGCAGGTTCGAGTCCTGTCTCCGGCACCATCTACTGAAATGCAGGGGTGTGTAACGCATCAGAAAATTCTACGACTGTGCCTCTCTAGCGATCCAACCAGGCTTCGTCAGGCGCTCTCGGCCCGGCTGTGTGATTTGGATGACTGCGCATTCGGCGCTTGGCATCATGCATCAGAAATGATACACTAGCGCCAAGCAAGACTTTCCACCCGTGCCCGCGCCACGCCCCCTCAATGTCGTTTTCTACCGCTCCGCCTCTGGCAATGAGCCTGTTCGAGATTGGTTGAAGGACTTGCTGGCAGACGAGCGCCGCACCATCGGCGAGGACATCAAAACTGTGCAATACCGCTGGCCTCTCGGAATGCCGTTGGTGGACAATCTCGGTGATGGCCTCTGGGAGGTGCGCACTCGCTTACCTTCACGCATCGCCCGCACCCTTTTCATCGTTCATCAGGAGGAGATCGTTCTCCTGCATGGCTTCATCAAAAAGACCCAACGCACCCCAACGGAGGACAGGGCACTCGCCCTGAAACGCAAACATGCCTACACCCAAAACAGCCAAAGCTAAAAACCCCCATCGCGGCAGTAGCTTCGACAGTTTCCTTGCCGAAGAAGGCATCCTTGAGGAAGTCGAGGCTGTCGCCATCAAGCGCGCCATCGCACTCAAGATTACCGATCTCATGGAAAAGGGCGGCGTCTCAAAGGTCGCCATGGCCCGCCGCATGTCCACGTCGCGCGCCCAGCTTGACCGCCTGCTTGATCCAGAAAACCCCAGCGTCACCCTCGGCACCCTCACGCGTGCTGCCAAGGCACTCGGCCGCAAAGTGAGGTTAGAGATGGTGAAGGCTTAGTCTTTGTCGGAAAACTCACGCTACAGCCTTGCCAAAGCGACGGCCCTTTGGTTTCCTCCTTGCATGCTTCGTTTTTTCACCGCTGCTCTTCTCCTTCTCAGCCTGTCCTCCTGCGAGAGTCTGAAGGACGATGACAAAGTCGTCATCACTGTACACTCCCAGGGCACCGACATGGACTCCCCGAAGACCATTTTTCGCCGACCTGTGGGCGGTCGAAACACTATCTTCAAGATTCTGCCTGAATTCAGCACCAAGTCCGTCGCCGCTTTTCACCCGTTTCCTGCCGATGACGGCACTTTTGGAGTCGCCCTGAAGCTCGACTTCAAAGGCACCCAAGCCCTCGACATCGTCACCCGCATGCGTCAGGGGGAGGTCCTGATCTCCATGGTCAACGGTGCTGTCGTGGACTACGTCGTCATCAACAAACCCGTCCACGACGGCGTCTTCACCATCTGGCGCGGTTTCCCTGAAGAACTGATCGCTGCCATGGACGAAAAATACCCTCGCATCAAGGACCTCAAATCCTCGTCCGATTTCCTCGAAATGACCCCCTCCACGACCAAGGAGAAAAAGAACGCCCGCAAGCGCGCCGAGCAAGATCTCAAGGACACCGCGACCGAAGAAAAGCGCAAAGCCAGCGCTGAGTTTGAACCTGAGGCACCGAATGGTGAGATCGTGCCGCTCTCCGAAGTGCTGAAGAGCTCGCGGTAAAAACAACCTCGCGCAGAACCCCAACCCCCGCGGCAGGCTCCGTGAGCTCACCCAGGGTCAGGGAAACCGCGCAGGAACTCAGGCCGAAGCAGGGATTTTTGTCAGAGACTCTTCGCTGACCATCGCGGGCATTGGCACGGTCTTGGGCGCGCGGGCAAAGATCGTTCGCAGCTCCGCCATGATCCACAGTCGGGTGCCCCAGCGCAGGAAACGGAGAGCCGTGAAATTCGGTGAGTAGCTATTGCCCAGAGTCAGGTCCATGCCGTTGTTCCAGGCCCCGTAGGTTCCCTTGGCTAAGCGCTTTCTGGCCATGGCCACGAGGCGGCGATTGTAAAAGGACATGAATTTGGCGAACACCGTGCCCCCGCGGCCTTCATACGGCAGAAGGTTAAACTCTGTGCCAGGATTCTCATACACGAGGCGCACGGGACCAACGAAGTAGGTGCCAAGGTCCATGATGAAGGAGATGCGCACCAATTCGGCATCCCCCATGTATTCGTATTTGTTTTTGTAGAGCGACTCAAACCACAGCCGGTAGCTGCGCTTGTAGGCACCTTTGAGGTAGGCCGCCTGCTCCTGGATGTCTTCACCCCGAGCGGCACGACAGATCATGTTGGTCACGGCAGAGACGGTGTGGCTGCAGTAATCGAGACCCTGGCTGTAAAGTGGATCAATGAATCCTGCGGCATCGCCGACCATGGCCCAGCGATTGCCTGCCATCTGCTCCGTGTAATACGGCAGGTCTTTGTAATAAAAGGTGTCGTCCTCAATGGATTCCGCCTCTTCAAACATGAGACGTCCGATGGGATGCGTCATGAGATGCGCCTTCAACCGAGCGATGAGGGAAGGTCCCTCCGGCAGGGTGAAGACCTTGCGATCCCAGACGATGCCGACGCTGTAGTCGCCATTGGAAAGGGGAATGAGCCAGCACCACCAGCCACGGCCCATCAGGTGATTGGTGGCACTGCTGCGGATGGCCTTCACATTCATCATCAACTTGGGATGACGCGAGCGGGTCTTGTAACTGTCGAGGGTGTTGACGTTTCTAAACCGGCACCAAATGGCAGAGGTCGCGTGCTCCTCTCCCAGCCTGCGATGCAGACCGAGCTTCTTCGACAACACCGCCGCTTTTCCAGAGGCATCAATAACCCAACGCGCGGTGTGAGAGATCGTCTGGTCTTTGCTGACCGTGATGGAGATGCGGTGATTTTCCTCTCCCTCCGCGAGTTCAATGCCGCGGATAGTGGCCGGGCGGATGAGGTCACAGCCCGCTTCTTTGGCCAAATCTAAAACATGCTGATCGAGCATGGAGCGATCGAGTTGGTAAGTGGGCAGTCGGCTTTGAAACTTGGGCCCGAGTTCGGTGCAGTCCTCGACACTGTCGTCGGGTTTTTTGCAGAACCACATGCGCAGGCCGTGCTTCTGATAGTGTTGCGCATTCAAGTAGCTGCCGAGGTGCAGCACGCGAGTGAGAAAGCAGGCACCGACCTCAGAGGTGCTCTCTCCGACTTTGCGAGTGAACTGTTCGGTTCTCTCCACCACCAGGACGCGGAGGGCCGGATGCTCGCGCTTCAGCAGCAGGCCAGAAGCAGCTCCGCTAAAGGCCCCGCCGATGATGATGACATCATAATCAGCTTGGTTGTTCGGGGAGAGATGTAGATCGTTCATGATTTTGACTCGACGAGGTGTCTGGACAGGGCTACGCGAAAAAGCTGAATTCAGGCGCAGACTTTCATGTCTGAACCCTTTTCACCGATCCGACCGCCCATGTCACCTGAAGAAACTGCCAAACCCCCTGCCCCGCAAGTGCCGCGTCATCGGAACTCGGGCCTGCATGGTGCGTTCTGGACCAATGTGCTGCTGCAACTGCTGCGCTATTTGCCCAAGTGGATGGCCATCGGGCTGACCCACCCCGTCGTGCTGCTGATCTATCAGCTCGCCGGGCCTCAACGCCGGGCCATTCGCTCCAATCTGGCGGCTCTACACCCCGAATTCAGCGCCCTGCGGAACTGGTGGGGCGGTTATCAGGTCATCCAGCAATTTGCCCTGACTTACCTCGACCGCCTCTGGCACATGCACTTCAAACACGAGGTCACCTGGGACATTCCCTCCCTGGATCACTTCGAAACCATGCGCGCCACACCCGGCGGGGTGCTCATTTTCACCATCCACAGCGGCAACTACGACATCGGTGCCACCCTGTTTTCGCAAAAATTCGGCCGCATGCTCCACATCGTGCGCATCCCCGAACAGACGGAGGAGCTGCAAGAACTGCGCGCCGCTGAACTGCGCCAGGTGGAACACGAAAATCCACACCTGCGGGTGCACTACAACAAAACCGACTCACACCTGGGCCTGGAGCTGTGTCGCCTGCTGATGGAAGGCAACGCCGTCGCCGTGCAGGGAGACCGAGTGGTGACCGGTGTCTCGCCGGTCGAAATGCGCCTCGGAGACCTGATTTACAAAATCCCGCGCGGGCCTCTCGTGCTGGCTGAAATCTCACGCGTCCCTGCTTATCCGATCTTTCTCCAGCGCCTAAGCTGTCTGAAATACCGAATCGTGGTCGGACCCGCTTTTTTAACGGGCCGCACCCGGCAGCGGGCGGATGACATCGGAAAGGTCTGGCTGCCGATCATGGATGACTTTGTGCGCCAGCATTGGGATCAGTGGTTCGTCTTCGAGCCGCTCGTCAGCCTCAGTCCTCAGGCAACGGCACCCAGCGCCACTGACCCGGAGGAAGATCCGTCAAAACATACGGCCCAAACCGCGCCCGATGCAGCGCTGTGACGTGCCTGCCCTGACTGGCAAACATGCGCCGCACCTGATGGTAGCGCCCCTCCTGAATCGTGAGTGATGCGGTGAACTCACTCGTGAGGCTCAACTGTGCTGGCAGGCAGGGCTTTTCCTCCCCACGCAACAGCAGGGTGCCCTGGGCGAAAATCTCCACCAATTCAGGCACCAAAGGCTTGTCCACCGTGACTTCATAAACCTTTTCCACCTCCGCACGTGGAGAGGTGTAACGCTGCACCAACGGGCCGATGTCCGTGATCAGCAGCAGGCCACTGGTGTCTTTATCCAGACGCCCAATGCTCGTCACGCCCGGGTTTCGCCCCATCCAGCGTGGCGGCAGCAATTCATAGATCGTGGGTCCTTCACCATCGGCATGCGTGCAGACGTAACCCAGCGGTTTGTGAAGCACCACGAGCAGTCCCTCGGGGGCTTCCAAAGGTTCATCATCCAAAGTGATGCGCGCCGCCTCCACCTTCTGCTCGGCCTTTTTCAAAACCACGCCATCTTGTTTGACTCGACCCGCCTTCACCACCGCCGCAGCCTCGCGGCGGGAGCAGTAGCCCAGAGAAGATAGCAGTTGGTCGAGTCGGCGCATCACACCTCGTCATTATCGCGGGCCGATGCGCCCCGCCACACCGAATCCACCTCCGCAGGCGTCAGCGCACGCCACGAACCAGGTCCCAATTCAACCGGCAAAACAAGATCGCCAATGCTCTCCCGATGCAGCGCCACGACACGATTCTGCACCCGATGAAACATGCGCTTCACCTGATGATAACGCCCCTCATGCAAGGTCAGCCGAGCTTCACGCGGCCCTAAGATCACCAACTCCGCAGGCAGCGTGGTCAGGTCCTCCGTGTGAAAATAAAACCCACGCGAAAAAGCCTCCACCGCACTGGGTTCGATCACCTCGGCCGTCTCCACAAGATAGACCTTCGGCACCTTTTCTCCCGGCTCCATCAACCGCTTGGACCAGCGCCCATCATTAGTCAGCAAAACCAGGCCCGACGTGCCACGATCCAGCCGCCCGGCGATGTGCAGCGTGTGTTTGTCCGGGTCATCGATCAGATCAATCACCGTCTGATGCACGGCATCCACCGTCGCACTCAAAATGCCCACCGGCTTGTGCATCATCAAGTAAAGCGCCCGTTCAGCCTGCTGCACAGTTTCAGCATCCAAATCCACACGCATGAAACGATCCACCTCACGCTGGCCATCCGTGCACACCTGCTCATCCAACTTCACTCTCCCAGCCGCAATCAATCGATGTGCCTCCCGACGTCCGAGACAACGATGTTTGGCAATGACACGATCCAGTTTCATGCCGTTCCGTAGGCTGGAAAAATCCAAAGTCCATGCACGAGGGACTGGAAACTAAGGATGCAAAATCTCAGGATCACCTGGCCGCCAGAAGCTTTGAAAATGACTCCTGTTCAGCGTGTAAAGCTTCTCCATTCCGTGATGGCGTGCGGCGACCAAATGCAGGTAATCATAAATGGCTCCACCACGCACACCCCATGACTCAGCTTCATCGAAAGCGGCCAGTCGCGCCTTTAAAGGAAGATCGAGAACCCAAATGTCTTTCTCTACATTGGCTAAAATCAACCGCGCAGCATCAGACGGCAGGAAGCGTGGCTTTATCTTACCGCTAGAGAGTGTGTTGAAGGTCTCGGAGAGGCCGTGGTCAAAAATAGCATGCGCAGTCGTCTCCAATAAACAAAGACACTCTAGATGAAAAGTCTCCGAAGCTACGATAGCGGCAATCAAGACCGATGAATCAATCGCATGCGTTAGGAATCCTTGTGACGAAAGGACAACAACATGTCATCGCGATCATCTCTTGCAGCCTAGATAGCTTCAACGGCACTGAATGGCTCAGCTCCCACAGCCACGAGACGTTTACCTTTACGGACAAACTGAATGCCCTCCGTTCTGGCGATTTCAACCTCTTCCTGCACCGGCTTCAGAGCTATGCCTTGAGGGCTTACTTCTGCTTCGAGACGTGCTCCAGGCTTCAGGCCGAGGATTTGAAGCAGAGCCGAAGGAATGACCGCACTGCCGTTGGCATCAATGAATAACGAGGTGCTCATGCCTCTAGCCTGCCACACACGGGGCGGTTTGGCAATCTGCCGGTGAGCCACCTCACGCCAACAGATCCTTCACCACGTGTCCGTGGACATCCGTGAGACGGAAGTTGCGACCTTGAAAACGGTAGGTGAAACGTTCGTGATCGAAACCGAGCAGATGCAGGACCGTGGCTTGGAAATCGTGAATGTGGACCTTGTTCTCCGCGATGTTAAAGCCCAGTTCATCCGTGCTGCCATAGTCGAACCCGGACTTCACGCCGCCACCCGCCATGAACAGCGAGAAACAATCGGGGTAATGATCCCGACCCAGCACTTTGCTCGCCGCCGTGCGGCCTTCTCGGAATGGTGTGCGCCCAAATTCACCTCCCCAGATGACAAGTGTGTCCTCCAACAAACCTCGTTGTTTGAGATCCTTGATCAACGCCGCGACAGGCTTGTCCGTCTCAGCCATCTTTTTGGTTAGTCCATCCGTGATGCCCGAGCCCTCTGAAGTGCCGTGAAAATCCCAGCCCCAGTCAAAGAGGTTCACAAAACGCACGCCCTTTTCCACCAACCTTCGAGCAAGCAGGCAGTTGTTGGCAAAACTCGACTCACCCGGTTTCGCTCCATAAGCCTCGAGGATGTTCTGTGGTTCTTTGGAGATGTCCATGACCTCCGGCACACTGGTCTGCATGCGGAAAGCCAATTCATACTGCGAGATGCGTGTAACGGTCTCCGAATGACCCAATTCACTGGCCTGCACTTCGTTGATCTGGCGGAGAGCATCCAAGGTCTTGCGACGCAGCTCACGACTCATGCCTGCGGGATTGGACGCATACAAAACCGGGTCACCTTTGCTGCGACACTGCACGCCCTGATAAACGGAAGGGATGAAGCCACTGCCCCAGCAGCCCTGCCCACCACTCGGCTGTGTGCCGCTGGAAATGAGCGCGACAAACCCTGGAAGATCTTGGTTTTCAGTGCCGAGACCATACGTGACCCAAGATCCGAGCGAGGGCCGTCCCTGTCGTGCATGACCCGTGAAAAGCAGCAGCTCGGCGGGCGCATGATTGAACTGATCCGTGAACATCGACCGCACCATCGTGATGTCATCGGCGATGCCGTGAAAATTCGGGCAGGCATCGCTCATCCACATGCCCGCTCTGCCATATTGCTGGAAGCTGCGCGGTGTTCCCATCAGTTTGGGCACGCCGGTCGTGAAGGCAAATTTGCGGCCTTTAAGCACCGAATCAGGGCAGTCTTGACCGTCGTGTTTGATCAGTTCCGGCTTGTAGTCAAAAAGATCCAAATGCGGCGGGGCACCGGACATGTGCAGGTAGATCACTCGCTTGGCCTTCGCCTTATGCAGCGGATGTTTGGGAGCCAACGGATGGTCCGTCGCGAGAGCCGGAGTCGACTCCGCTTGCAGGGCCTGCATGGCAATCGCTCCAAGACTGAACTGCCCGGCACTGCCGAGAAACTGACGCCGAGTGCGGAGCTGAAGTTGATCGTGAAGAACGGGGTTCATGAGGCGTCAGATGAGGTTAAGACTGAAGACCATTGGGGGGCGTCGTTTGGAAACGGGAAGAAGACTTGTTCATCGTCTCATCAAGAACTCATCCAAGTTCATCACCACGTTGGCCACAGTTGTCCAGGCCGCGAGTTGAGCGAGATCCGCACCCGGCGCTGCAGGACCGAGAGGATCCGTGGCCATCTTGAGCGCGTTCTCAGGATCTTGTCGATAGGTCGCGAGGGACTCTTCCTCGAGTTGTTTTAAGGTGCGCGTTTCATGCTCAGTCGGAGCACGAGAAAGGCAGAGACGGAACATTTCCACCAGCGGATCTGGTTTGCCAATCACTCGGCGGGCCAGGGCTTGGTTTGCTTCAATGAAGACCGGATCATTCAGTGTCACAAAGGCTTGCAGTGGGGTGTTCGTGCGACCCCGACGAATGGTGCAAACCTCGCGATTGCTCGCATCAAAGGTGATGAAGCTGGGATAAGGGCTGTTGCGTTTCACTTCCGTGTAAACACTGCGCCGATGTTTGTCCGGCCCTTCACTGGTGACCCAATCGTTGGTGCCCCCAAAGGCCGTGGTGAGGCCAAGATTCGGGCGCAGCGGACGCACGGGTTTGCCAAACAACGGCGGGTGCAGCAGCCCACTCACCGCGAGGGCTTGGTCACGCAACAGCTCGCCCGTGGGGCGAAATCTGGGTCCATGAGCCAGAAAACGATTGTCGGGGTCGCGCTCATTGAGTTCCGGTGTGCTGCGTGAATCCTGTCGATAGGCCTGCGTGGTCACCAGTTTTTTGATCATGCGTTTCACGTCCCAGTTCGTGTCCATGAACTCCGCAGCGAGCCAATCAAGTAGCTCAGGGTGAAATGGGAGATCCCCCTGACTGCCAAATTCCTCACTGGTGCGGACGATGCCCACCCCGAACAAACTTTCCCAAAATCGATTCACTGTCACTCGGGCCGTGAGGGGATTGTCTCGACTGACAATCCACCGCGCTAGAGTCAGACGATTGCGCGGCGCCCCTTCGGGCAGTGGGGGGAAGACGGCAGGTGTGCCTTCCGTGACCTCTTGACCCAAGTCCTGCCAGTTGCCACGGAGTTGAATGTGCGTCTTGCGTCGCTCAGCACCTGCGAGGTCTTTCATGATCGGCACGGTGATGGGCTTTAGGGCAGCAAGCTCTTTGGTCACTGCCGCGCTGCGTTGCCGCATTTTGGCGGTTTCTGGCGCGATGTGACGCACATAATGATCGACGATGGATTGCTGCTGCGCTGGGCTGCGTTTGACCTGAGGCTGCGTGAGAGCTACGATGACTGCCGCAGGCACTTGGGTGACTTTTTGGACTCGCGGATCACCCGTGAAACTCAGTCGAAACGCCCCCAAGGTGTGCTTCGGATACTTGGAGTTTTGTCCCAAAGTCACACGCCACTGAGAGCCCTCTGGCACAGTCATCGGCGTGGCGGTGAGCAGTGTCAGCGTGTGGGGTTGATCTGCCGCACCCGCGATGGCCCAGCCTTCGTTCTTGGCAGATTTGGGTTTCAAAAGCGAGGTTGCAGGAAAACCCGTTTGCTCATGATCTGCCATCGCCGTGATGAAGGTGACGGGCACAGGGCCAGTGACCTCAAAGCTCTGATTTTTCTCCGGTGCCGCGTTGCCTTCACTCAACCAAACGGTTTGACGTCGGTCATCCAGCAGCACCACTCGGAAGCCCTCCAATCGTTTGCCCGTGTCGCCATCGGTGCGATTCCAGACGACCACACGATCAATGGCCTGCGCGTGAGTGAGATCCACTTCCCACCAAGGATCGCGCTCCTTCCCGCTCGTATGTGCGACGCTACTTTTGGCATAATCACCGTTGGTTCCACCATCGTTTGCGCGACGTGCAGAGGCATCCGAGTAGGTGCTGCTTTGCCGTGCTTTACCCTGAGGTGCGGCGTTTTTGCCTGCACTGAACACTTCCACTTCGGCGAGTTGCAGCAGCTTGTCTTTGCCCGGCAATTCAATGCGAACGTAACGCGCCTTGGGTGCTTGTTGCGTGTTCGGCGGCACGATCTCAACCTTCAACTCACTGAGCACAAAGTTGCTGAATCCTGGTGTTGGGAAGGTCTCCAAACGAACTGCGCTGAGCTTCGGCCCGGCGGCGGGAAAGGTGAGAGTGTAAGTGTCCGTGACGGCAGGTTTTGGTATCGTGACCTTCTGTTCCTTTTCGATCACAGCCCCTTGCTGGCTGTGGGTGATGACTTGTGTCGGCTTCGGTGTTTGCCAAGCCAGATCACGAGCCAATCCTGACTCCCACGCGTTGAGTCCCACGAGCCATTCCGGCTTTGGTTTAACCAACTGTGCTTCAATCGCTGCCAGCTCCGTTTCCAGTGTTTGACGTTTCTGTTTCAGATCAGGCGTGTAAAAGGCGTGCAACGGCGATTCATCTTTTTTGTCGGCATCGGCGCTTTGATTCAGGAAGGCGTAGGCTTTGAAGTACTCCTCATGCGTCAATGGGTCATACTTGTGCGTGTGACACTGCGCACAGGCCATCGTGGTGCCCATCCAAACAGCGAAGGTCGTATTCACCCGATCCACCACCGCCGCGATGCGAAATTCTTCATCATTCGTGCCACCTTCGTTCTGCGTCATCGTGTTGCGGTGAAACGCGGTGGCGATGAGTTGGTCATCCGTCGGCTGAGGCAAGAGATCCCCAGCGAGCTGCTCGATGGTGAATTGATCAAAGGGCATGTTCGTGTTCAGCGCACGGATGACCCAATCACGATAGGACCAAATCTCACGCCCAGGGTCACTCGGATACCCTGCGCTGTCCGCATAACGAGCGAGATCCAGCCACTCGCGGGCCCAGTGCTCCCCAAACGCGGGTTTGGCGAGGTAATGATCCACGAGTTTCTCATAAGTCTCAGAGGACATCGGTTCACCCTCCGAAAAGGTCTGAAGTTCTTCGAGCGTCGGTGGCAGACCCGTGAGATCCAACGCAACGCGGCGAATGAGCGTCGCGGCCTCTGCCTGCGGTGAGTAGCTCAGCCCTTCTTTTTTCAATCGAGCGCTCAAAAAGGCGTCGATGGGATTCC
This sequence comes from Verrucomicrobiaceae bacterium, assembly GCA_027483245.1. Taxonomy (GTDB): domain Bacteria; phylum Verrucomicrobiota; class Verrucomicrobiia; order Verrucomicrobiales; family Verrucomicrobiaceae; genus Prosthecobacter. The sequence goes on from JAIXVB010000424.1 coordinate 15,799, forward strand.
CGTTCGCTCCAGCCGCTGCTGGCACGGGGGGCCTCACCACTTTTTCATAACTCCAGTGCTTGCCCCACTTGGCCCCCTCTTGAATCCATTGTTTCAAAAGCGCGATCTGCGCAGGGCTGATGGTTTTATGCTGCTTCGGCGGCGGCATGATCTCATCAGGATCCGTGGCGACGATGCGCTGGATCAGAGCGCTTTTTTCGGGATCCCCTGGCACCACCGCGATGACACCGTCGTTGTTTGATTTTGCCGCCGTTTCGTCATCGAGCCTCAGCCCGGCTTCACGTTTCTTTTCATCTGGGCCGTGACAGAAGAAACAGTTCTCCGAGAGGATGGGACGAATCTCGCGAGAAAAATCGACGGCTAGGCACGGTCCGATGCACAGGGACCAAACAAACGCGCTGATGAAAGAGGGCCGGGGCATGAGTCTGAGGCTAACTACGAATCAGGAAACCTGATCTTCTCAGACGAAGAGGATAATCAATGCCCTGAGTGCTCAGCCGGCCCAAACGCGCGGCCTTCAACGGCTCACAGACCCGGAGGCTTATCGGAGACGTTGCGACCTGTGTTGGTGGCTTTTGGAGCCGGTTTGCTCGGGTCAAAGAATTCCCCGCCTGTGATCGCCACATCCCCTTTGGAAGTGAGGGTCATTTGTGGGCGATTGCCGTTTTCCTCGCGGTAGTAGGCGCGCTTTTTCAGAACACCATCCGGGGCGACGATGCAGTGGACGTACAGATGAGGTTGTGCCAAAAACAGGACCTGGAGATAGTTGCCACGATCCAGCGTGATCTGGGGGTCATGAGCCATGCTCACCGGACCGAGTCGGAAGGTATTGAGGCGGACGCCTGATTTGTCATCGGTGATGCGGCAGTAGAGTGAGGTGCTGTCCACATCGGTGAAAAGAATGATGCCGTAGCGACGGGAGGTGCCCGCTTGTTTCATGCCTTCTGGCACGCCGTAGCTCTGTTCCCACATGGGCTTATTGTCCATGATGTTAAATCGGGCGCGATTGCTGACGAAATATTGGCCAGAAGAGGCGTGCATGACACGGGCGGTGAGTCCGTAGTTGCCCAGATCTGTGGGCGCATAGGCATCGGTCACGATGATTTTGCGCTGAATGGTGCCGCCAGGCGGGATTTGGGCGAGATCGGCAGCCGAGACATCGATCGGACTCAGGGACCGGCCCGTGGCATCGGTCATTTCAAACGAGAGCCAGCTGGCTCTTCCTGGACCGCCGAGCACGACCTCCGCACCGGATCGATTGGTGATGGCGACCGAGGCGGGGATGGCCTCCAGGGCCATGAAATTCGTGCGGGGCAGTGTGAGGCTGACCTGAAACTGCGCGAAGGCGCTGCTGACGCTGAGGAGGAAAAAGACAAAGAGACGCATGGCAAAGAGGGTCAATGGGAGACAGTCCAAACTGTCGCAACGTTCATGCTCGCAAAACTGCGCGCGAAATCCAAGCAACTTCTTCACTTTTGAATCCGCTGAGTCTTGCGGGGAGCTTCTTCTTGCATCGGCGGGGTTTCCTCGGCTTCACTGGACGCATGGATGATGCCGCTGAACTCGATCTGCTGACCCTCACCCAGATCCGACAAGTCGCGGGTCTGGCCCCCCAACCCTACCGTGTGCACGTGCAGGTGGATCAGCGGGTGGAAAAACAGACCTCCGGCGGCGCGCCTTTTCTCGAGATCAAACTCGCCGATGCGGGCGATTCGCTGGTGTGGCGCGTGTTTGACAGCAATTCACTGTTCCAGGAAGCACGCCAATTGCAGCGCGGCAGTTTCATCGAACTGGCGGCTCAATGGGTGGATACGGGCAAATATGGCATCGAGCCCCGACAGCCGCAAATGCGCCCTTTGTCCGAGGAAGAAAAAGCGGAGTTGCTCAGTGGTGACGCGGAAGTGGCGAAACGACAGCGCCTGGATCACGACGAGATCCTGCAACGGGTGGAGGCCATCCGCGATCCGCGATTGAAGGCCGTCTGCAGCCTGTTTTTAGAAAAGCATGGCGAGCGCTTTCGCCGCACGGCTGCGGCCAGGGAGAACCATCATGCACGCCGAGGTGGCCTGGTGGAGCACGTGGCTCAGATGATGCGTGCAGCCCTTCAGTTGGCGCAGGTTTACCCGATGTTGAACACGGACCTGCTAGTCGCCGGAGTGCTCTTTCATGACTGTGGCAAGCTCTGGGAAAACTGCTACCCCGAGACCGGATTCAGTCAGCCGTATCAGCTGCACGGCGAGATGTTGGGACACATTTCGTTAGGCCTCGAGCTGGTGAACAAACTCTGGCGTGAGAGCCTGGAGCGACCCGAAGCGGCCACCTGGATGCTGCTGGAGCCAGCCAGTGACTTGGTGAGGATGCACTTGCTGCATCTCATCGCTTCCCACCATGGACAGTATGAATTTGGCTCCCCCGTGCTGCCCAAAACACCCGAAGCCGTGATCCTGCATCACGTGGATAACATCGATGCCAAGATGGAAATGCTGCGGCGTGGGTATGAGACCAGCAAGGAGCTGGCACCGGGGATCTTTGAGCGATTCCGCCCTTGGCCCGTGAATGTGCTGGCACCGCTGGCGACGGTTTCGGGTCTGCCAGAGCCCGCCTTGCTGCAGGAAGAGGCGCTGCCTGAATGATCGCCTGGATTCGTCTCGGGAGACGTAACTCCGTTCATGCGACTCCATGAATTTCGCCAAAGCCAAGTCCTGCCTCTCTCGATTCAGGAAGCTTGGCGCTTTTTCTCGAATCCTGCGAACCTGAATGAGATCACACCACCAGAGATGCGCTTTCAGGTCATCGGCGGTGACTTGGGACCGGTTCATCTGGGACAAATGATGTGGTATCGCGTGCAGCTCGCACCGTTTCTCTACCGCACCTGGGTGACGGAAATCACTCACCTCAGCCCCGGGGAATGGTTTGTTGATGAGCAGCGCTTTGGCCCCTACAAGCTCTGGCATCACCGGCATCAACTGCGCGCAGTATCCGAGCAGCAAACGGAGGTCACCGATCATGTGGTCTATGCCCTGCCCTTCTGGCCGTTTGGAGAATTGGCACATGGCCTTTACGCGCGACCGATGCTGCAGAAAGTATTCGACCATCGGCAGCGTGAATTGGCCCGCCGTTTCCCCTCCTGAACCATGCACACCGTCCCCGTCACCTGCCCGACCTGCTTTGAGGAGTTCGAGGTGCCCGCCCCCTTTGTCACCGAGATCCCCTGCGATGTGGACTATGATTGTGAAGTCTGCTGCCGTCCCATGCGCCTTTATTTCGAGGAGGAGGACGGCGAAGTCGTCGGCAGCGCCTACGGCCTGAACGACTGAGGACTCAAGCGTTCAGCTCAAAGATACCCTCGATCTCAACGGCGATCTGACCTGGCAGTGAGCCCATGCCCACGGCACTGCGCGCGCCGATGCCACAATCGTCACCCCAGACCTGGGCAAAGAGCTCGCTGCAACCATTGATGACCTTGGGATGATCGGCAAATTCGGCGGTGCTATTGACCATGCCGAGCAGCTTCACCACCCGCTTGATGCGGTCCAAGCTGCCGAGCTCCTGCTGAAGGGTGGCCAGCATGGCAAGTCCCGTTTGCCTCGCCGCCGCATGACCCTCCGCCAGATCCAGATCTTCGCCCACTCGCCCCCGGATCATGCCGCCATCTCCGAGGTAGGGGCCGTGCCCTGAGAGATAAACGAGGCTACCGACCACCACGACGGGCTTGTAAATGCCCCCTTTCGGCGGTGCCGGAGGCAGGGTGATACCGAGGGAGGAAAGTTGGGCCGTGGGAGTCATGGCAGGCTTCAGTTTTCAGGCATCATTGAACAGGTGCCTGTTCTTCCAAAAATAGCTGAACCCCGAGACCAAGGTCAAGGCTGTGGTGAAATAGATGATGAATCCACCGATCCAGGTGTGGGCCGTGGAGGGTTGAAAGACTTCTTGGAGAAAACCAAACATCGGCTCTCGCGAGGCCGCTGTGAGCATGAAAAACAGCACCGTGATGATCTGCCAGACCATTTTGTGTTTCCCCAGCTTCTCTGCCGCCAGCACCGCCCCCTGGCCTGCCGCGATCTGGCGGATGCCGGTGACAAAAAACTCCCGTGTCAGGATGACGATGGTGATCCAGGAAGGAATGACATCCTTTTCCGAAAGCAGGATGAAAGCGGCGGCAATCAGGATCTTGTCCGCGAGAGGATCAAAAAGCTTGCCGAAATTGGTCACCAAATTTCGTGCCCGAGCGATGCTGCCATCGAGATAATCCGTGGCAGAGGCGACCCCAAAGATGATGAGCGCGATGGAATACGCGTTTGTCCAGGGAGTGTAGAAGCACGCCACGAACGCTCCCGTGAGAACGAGGCGCGCCATCGTGAGTTGATTCGGCAAATTCATGCGTGGGAGGTTCCCTGTGTTAGCCGGGACAGTGCGCCGCTGTCAAACTGTGCCTGCGGTTTGTGGCGAAAACGTTGAATCTCTTTCAACGCCAGCACCCGCTTATCGCTAGAGCAAGATAGTCTCCCCAACTCCCACTCACACCGCCGCCTGTAAAATCGACCAAGACCAGGCGGGGTGCGGTGGGGGCACGGGGGGAAAGTGAAGGCGTGTGTCCCCTTTCAGAGACCACGCAGTCCGCTGTTCAGCGGAGGATGTCAGGGCGATGCTGTGCCTGCCGAGCAGCGCTCTCACCGGTGAGGTGATAAAATCGCAGCAGCTCCTGGTAATCATGACTCGATCTCAGATTCAACGCTCCCATGAGTCGTTCAAAAAATGATTAGCAATTCGATTCATTATTTTTCGACCCACGGCGGCGACGCATCAGAATTCCCGCCAAACCCAGCATGGTGAGCAGTGCGCGGCTCGGTTCTGGAACCAACTGAATGATCGTCAGGGTGCCTGACGTGAAGAAAGCCGAGCGATCCCAATCCAGGTTAAAGCCGGAGATGTCTTCCAAAACGAGGTCCGTCGGCAGACTGAAACTGCTGCTTTCAATCAAACCCCCCCAGTCGAGCAGGTCAAAGCTCTGGCCCAAAACGGGCACGTAACCATTGACCAGCGTGACATTGATCGTGCCGTCCAGCGTCAGGTCCTCAATGCCCACCAGTCGATCATAGGTGCTGGCATCTCCCAGTTCGAAGTTCACGACACTGCCCAGGCCCAGCAGCACATCGCCACTGAGGGTCAGCGTGCCTGTCGTGGCACCGCCGGTCAGGGCTCCTGGGGCGATCGTTCCCTGATTGGTCAAGGCACCCAGGACCGTGCCAGTGCCAGTGAGTGTCTGCGGGCTGGTCAAGGCGAAACCGCCACTGACACCGCTGACATCAAAGGTGGCTGCCGATTTGACATCAATCACCGCCGAGTTGCTGAGGGAGCCCGTGAGCTTCAGCGTGCCTGCTTGGACAAGGGTCGTGCCGGTGTAAGTGCTGGCACCACTCAAGGTCCAGGTGCCGCTGCCGGCTTTGGTCACTGAAACAGCGCCTGCCCCCTGGTTGCCAATGACAGGGGCAAAGGTATTCGCGCCCGTATTGCTGCCTGCCAGAGTCAGGGTGCGGGTATCATCGGGCGTGCCGGTGTGGGTCACCGCGCTGTTGCTGGTAAAGTTCACGCTGTGAGCAGGCAGGACCGAATTGTTTTCGATCGTGCCACCTTCATCACCCAGCGTGAGTTGGCGATTGGTGCTGCTCGCCGCCGTGCTGAGATATCGCATCGTGCCGCCATTGAAGACCAAATTCGCCGCATCTGCGGGGCTACTGCCGATGGAGCTGGCTGTGCCGCCATCTGCGAGCGCACTGATTTCCAAGACTCCGGCCTTCAGCGTTGTGGCTCCGCGGTAGGTATTGGCAGGATTGCCCAGCGTTTGGGTGCCACTGCCCTCCTTGGTCAGGGCCACATTCAGGTCGAGCAGCCCGTTGTAAGTGAAGTCGGTGGTGTTTTGAACGGTCAACGTGCTGTCATAAAGCGCCGAGTTCACCACGCTGCCACTGGACCCCAGGGAGACACCACCCGGATTTGTGCCTGCCGTGGCAGAACCCAGTCCTGCGACGGTCTGGTTGTTGCCATAAAGATCAAAGATCCCCGCGAATCTGGTCGTCAGCACGCCCGTGGTGGGCAGGCTGTTGGCGACTCCGATGCGCAGCAGGCCCATGTCCACAAAGGTGTTTCGATAGCTATTTCCGGTGCCGCTTAGGACCACCGTGTCATTGCCCGTTTTGGTGAGGTCAAAGTTCGATCCCGTGATGTTGCCTTCAATGCGCAAAATGGTGCCCGTGTAGGTGTTGGCAAAAGGCTGGTAAACGGTGGGTTGGCGACCCAACTCGTAGCCCTGACCTTGCAGGATGTTTTGCCCAACGCTGGAGCTGGCCAGCAGGTTGATCGTGACTCCGGGGCCAACGATGCGGTCTGCGGCTTGAGCCACGTGATCGCTGTAGAGGAAGCCTTCCAAAGAACCGCCTGTCAGTCCGATGGTCTGGGTGTTGAGCAGATTCGTGTTGAGCTGGAGATTCACCCCTGTGGGCAGGTTGTAGGTGCCTGTCCCGCGAGCATCCTGGACATTCCAACGCTCAATCGAACCTGCCAGCTGGGTGAAGCTGGTCTGCGTGGGCGTGTAATGGCTCGTAGCGATTTCCAGGGCAGCATTTCGCTCAATGATGACGGCCGTGGAGGCGCTGCCCAATGCGCCGTTGTCGCGCACTCGGGCCGTTCCCTGAGTGATGGTGATTTTCCCACCCGTGAAGGTACTGCTGTTATCTCCACTGAGTTCCCAGGTACGGTTGCCTGTCTTCAGCACCTCGACATTGCTGCCCACCAGGGAATTCACCACGAGCGCGGTGATGCGTCCGGTGTCCGTGGTCGCACCTGAGTCATAGATGCGCAGGATCGTGTTGCTGCTAGCCGTCAGCGTTGGAACGATCGCGCGGAAGCGATTGCTCGGCACGTCAAACGTGATGGCTGAGGAGGCGTCGGTGCCGGTGCTTTGAGCGATCACCGCTGGGATCTGCACGTTGCGGTCATTGGCCGCAGTGATGCGAATCGTGGCTTCATTGACCACTGTGATGGGGCCGCCCGTAAAGGTCACCAACTCAGGCGAACCCGAATCGCGACTGAAGGTCAGTTGAGTCTGTGCCACGTTGATGTTGAACGGGCGATTGCCGGAAGTGATCAAGTTTCCGCCTGAGGTGAACGAGGCGTTCAGCGTCACCCCATTGCCAGCCACGCTTTGACCGAGGCCATTCGGATCATTCACTTGGAGAACACCCGCGTTGACGATCCAGCCCTTGTTGTAGTCCGGCTGAGGTTGATTCAGGTTCAGCGTGCCATTGCCAAACTTGGTCACGCCATTCGCACTGATGCTGCCATTGAGTGTCGCCGTGGAGCTGTTGAAAATGCGCGCCTCAATCGGGTTGGTGCCGTCATGGAAAATCAAATTCGGCTGCACAGTTAAGGTGTTGCCATGCAGGATCAGGCCACCACTGCGGAGAGTCAGCGTGTTGAAGGCTCCCCCGAGAGTGATGTCTCGATTGGTGCGCAGGGCATAGATGACTGGATTGTCTGACAAACTGACACTGCCAGTCGAGTTGATGTCCACTTTGGCAGTCGGGGCCAGCCCAGCCGTTAAAGCGCCAGCCACAGTGAAGGTGCTGTCATAGGTGGTCGGAATGAAACCGTTGGCGGCATCGTAACTGACAAAGGTAGGCAGCGCCGTCGCCCCGCTGGTGCCCGTGATGGTCACGATGCGTGGATCCACCATGCCATTCGTCACCGTCGGCGCTGTGCCGGTGATGAAAAGACGATCCGCCCCACCACTGTTCGTGCCCGAGGCACCAGGAGTCGCGAGCCCCAAGGTACCGACACCACCAGTTTGGATCGTCAGCGTGTTGCCCGCCGTCAGACCATTCAATTCTTGCATTGTCAGGCTCAAAACATTGTTGTTGAACGGGCCTACACCGTTGGTGCCCGTGCCCGCACGGCGGAGTGAAATGCGTGCCCCGCGAGCGATGGTGACGGCACCCACCGTTTCGGCAAACGTCGTCGCCGCGGTGTTCGGGGTCAGCAGGTCAAAGATCGCGCCATCCAAGTTGATGTTGGTCGTGTCATTCCATTGATTCACGGTCGCTCCATTCGTGCCGCTGCGATCCAGGATGATGGCAGAGCCGGGGTGGAAAGTGATGGCATTGGTGGCCGTGTTCCCGGCGTTGACCAGCGTGGCAGGATTCCCCACTTGCAACACACCATACAGATCCACCGCCGTGTTGCTCAAGCCTGTAAAGCCTCCAGTTGGAGCCGTCTCAATTCGAGCGTTTTGACCGCGATGAATGACGGTGCCACCCGTGTAGTTGTTGTTGCCACGGATGACGAATTGGAAATTGCCGAAACTCAGGCCGCCAGCGCCAGCCAGGACGTTGCCGGAATCAAAGCCCAGTCGCACGCTGTTGTTGCCCGTGAGCACATTGCTCAGCGCCGCACCAGACGCGTTTTGATTGATCACAAAGGAGGCACCGCCACCGCCAAGGCGATACACATTGCCAGCTCCGGCACCTAGAGCAGTCGCAGTGTAGCGACCGTCATAACCACTGCTGGAAAGTGCGCCCAAGGACCAGTAACCGCCATAGAGAGCACTCATGTCGAGGACCGTGTTGTAGGTTCCATTTGTGGTGTTGCTGATACCAATGATGCCCACGGGAGCCGCTGAGGTATCGATCCCTGTGGTCGGATGCGCCACATTCGTGCGGACACTGATCATGGGCAAAAACGAGGAGTTTCCAGCCACATAAACCGTCTGCGTTGCGGTATCAAAATGACCGGTGCTTTCGAGGCTGAGTGCCGCGCCTGGATTCAGGTAAATGTCGCCCTTGCCCAGAGCATTGTTGGCCGTCACACGCAGGATGCCCTGCTGAATGTAAGTGCCCCCATCATAGCTGTTGTTGGCATTGGCCAGCGTCAGGCTGCCACCGCCCAATTTGACCAGCGAACCCCCACTGACGTCAAAGCCACTGAGGAACTGAACCGCACTCGCCAGGTTGCTCACAACCGTGACATTCGAATTGATGAACCCCGAACCATTCAACTGGGCACCTTGAAAAGTCACCCCATAACCGTTGGAGCCGTTGCTAAAGCTCAGCACCGCATTGCCATTCAGGGTCAGTTTACCAAGACCGATCAACTGGTTCGTCGCCGTCGTGCCGAGACGATCCACGCTGATCGCTGCGGTGCCATTGACCGTGACCGCATACGGCGTCGAGGCTAAGTTTCCATACGTGCCTGAGGTATCACGGCGGAAGTTGACCGTGCCACCATTGAGCACCAAGCGCGTGCCCGTGGCACCCCCATCACCAAAGGCCCCCAAACTGCGCATTTCCAGGGTGCCCGCATTGACCACCACCGTGGTATTGCTGGCGACGCTCGTGGCCCCCGCGTTGGCACCGACAATCCAACTGCCCCCGCCTGACTTCGTGATCGTGGAATTCGGGGCAGTGACATTGACGCCATTGTTCAGGGTCAAGGTGACGGCGTTGTTGATCGTGACATTGCCTGTGAAGGTGTTGATGCCATTGGTGCCGATCAGCAGCCCGTAGTTCGCCCCAGAGAGCGTGAACGTTTGTCCCTGCAAGCCCGGGGCACCCTGCAAGACCAAGCCGAGGCCGACTGTCGCAGGATTGATCGTGATCGTGCCCGAAGAGGTAGTGTCCAGTGCTGAGCGATTCAAATCCACCGTGGCGAGCGGGAATCCTGAAGCGACCGTGATGCCGTTGTTGAGCAGGGTGTAGCCGCCGTTGTTGGAGGTGCTGAATGAAGTCCCCGCAATGTTGGCGGCACGCAGATTGAGTTGGCCACCATTCATCACAAAACCACCCGAACCCGCAGGACTGTGCGTCGCTCCGGTCGTTGTCGGGCCGAGCAATTGCAGGGTGCCCTGATTCACAGAAACCGTGCCGGTGAGAGTCGAGCCGTTATTGGCGGTCAGAGTCAGCACACCCGCCCCAAATTTGGTCAGGCCACTGCCAGTGATGGTGCCATTCATGACGCCCGTGTAACCATTGCGAACATTGATCAGGGCTTCAATGGTGTTGGTGCCATCGTTGAAGGTGAAGTTGGGATTCAAGGTGGCCGTGCTAGCCGCCGTGCTGAACCGTCCCGGCGTGCTGTCACCCGACACAATGAGACCGCCACTGCGCAGAGTGATGGTGTTGTTGGTTCCGGAGGTGTTGATCGTGGTGCCCGCGCTGCCCGCCCCGACTTTGAGCGCGTAAAGAATCGGGTTATCCGCCAGTGTCAGCGTGGTGTTTGCACTGGCGAAGTCCACCTGCACAAGCTCGGTCCCTGCCGTGAGCCCGGTGGTGAAAGTGTTGGTCAGCACATGCGTCATCGTCGGCACCACGAAACCCAGAGTGGAAGAATAGTTCGCAAAGGTCGTCTGCTGCGTGGCATCCAAGAGGGAATAATACGGCGAGACGATACCATTGACCGGTGTTGGCGCGGAATTGGTGACGCTGAAGCGGGTCGTGGTGCCAAAACCACTGTTACCGGCGCGGCTGATTTCGAGGGTGCCGGTGCCGACGCGCGAAAGGCTGTCTGCGACCAGTCGAATCTCTGCACTGGTGACATTGTTCGAGCGATTGGGATTGATCGTGCTGCCACCCGCAAAGGACAGCGCGCCGACGTTTTCTGACGTGATCGAACCGTGGTTGCGATTGGTGATGTTGAGTGTCGCACCGATCAGAGAGATCGGCGTCGCATCATTCCAGCGATCCAGATTGGTCGCGTTGGTGAGGCTGGCATTGTCCAGCGTCAAGGTGCTTCCCCCATAAAGATTCACGACGTTCGTATTGGCACCGGAAACCTCCAAACGGCCGTTGGCACCGCTGTAAATCAGCGTGCCATAGACATCCACGGCCCCTGCTCCCAAGGCATTCAAGGCCTGCACATTGAGCGTCGTCGAGCGGTAAACCGTCGTGCCGCCCGTAAAGGCATTGGCATTGGTAACCACCACCGTGCCATTCATCGCACTCGAGCCTGCATTGCGCACAGCGCCACTGATTAGCTCGGAACCCACAACCAGACTCGCGGTGCTGCCCACACCGCCGAGAGCATTGACGGCATTCACCGTCATGGTGCCCTGCGCACCCAGGCGCAGCAGCCCGCCAGCCCCGGGTAAAATCGTGCCGCTCACCGTGGCATTGCCACCGGCTTGATAGTTGGTGCCCAGATACAAGGTGCCATTGCCCAGACGGCTCAAATCCAGCGTGCCTGTGTAACCACCACTGCCAACGGCATAGACGCCTGAACCCAGGACACGAACCGCGCTGCTAGGGGCCGTTTGCGCCGTTTGCTCGAGCTGAAACACCGCATAGTTCGTGGCATTCGAGAGCAGATCCACCGTCTGTCCGGCGGCGATGTTGGTCGGCGTGCGGAAGGTGCCATTAGCGTTGGGTCCAATATAAACCGGACCGGTGCCCAAAGTCGCCGTCGCATTGGTCTGCGCCGTGCCATACATGGAGCCGACACGCAAGTTGCCGCCCAGCTGATAGACGGCGCCAAACTGATGCGTGCCACCGATCGTGCCCCAAGAATTGGTGCCGATGTGAAGGAACGAATTGCGCATGGCGGAAATCACCCCGCCCGTGGTGCCCGTGCCACCGCTGCCGTCGGTCAGCGTGACATCGCCATTGTTGATCGCCGTGTCGTTGTTGAGCACCATGCTGCCGATCATGTAACGATGGGTGTTCGTTTGCGTCACGGTCAACGTGTTCTGCCCGATCGACCAGCCATTGGCTGCCGATGACGCCGCAAAGGTGAGCGGATTCGCCAAGTTGATCAGCACATTCTTGTCCGTGCCCGTGCCGCTGACACGGTCCAGACTGATTGTGCTAGGCGCATTGTCCACCGTGATGCCACGACCCAAGATGGCAACTTGGTTGGTCGTATCACTGGCCCCCGCGATCCGCAGCGCCAACGTGCCACCACGCAACAGGATCGCACTCGTGTCTGTCCCCAATGGCGAGCCGGTCAGCGCTTGCGGTGCCGTCCCTGCCGTCAGCGCTGTGGTGTAGTCCGCCCGCAGCGTGCCTTGGTAAATGTTCACCGGCAGAGCAAAGTCATTCGTCTGGTTGGTCAAGGACAACAGACCTGCACCACGTTTGTCAAAGCTGGTGCCGCCCGTGCTGGAGATCTTGCCGCTCAGCGTCAGCACGTTGGAGGTGCCACCGCTCAAGGAGTTGAAATTGGTTTGTCCAGCAATCGTGATCGCCCCGGCATAGGTCGAGGCTGCATTCGATCCATCTTCACCAAACTGAGAACCTGCATTCAGAATTAGCGTGTGAATGGGACCTGTTGTCAGGCCAAACAAACCCAGGCGGCCACCATTGTTCACCGTGATCGTGTTGGCCGCCGAACCGGCCAGGATCGTCGTGCCCTCAAAGCGCAGGATGCCGTTGTTCACCACAAAATTGCCCGCGCTCACATCCGCATTGATGACGGAGAAAACGCTCCCGCCTTCTTTGGTCAGCGTGAAGCCCGCGAGATCCAGATTCTTTGCCCCTGCGACGTAACTCGACGCACGCACGTCAAAACGACCGTAGTTGTTGCCACTGGCACCGGTGTTCACCGTCGTGCCCACCGCGCTAACGCTCGCATCCGCCGCGAGTGTGACAAACTGCAGCGCATTCGTCTGACCAGCTCCCGTGTTGGTGATGGCCCCTTGATTATCGACCCCGGTGCCTGCGATCTGTACACGCTTCGCCCCCAAGTTCGCGCCGGCGACATTCAGGGTGCCGCCACTTTGCACGATGACTTCATTGCCCGCTCCCGCGGCCCCAAAGGCTGTGCCCGAGCCCGCAGCGGCGATGCCGCCCGCGCCAATCACCGTCTGGCCCGTGTACGTGTTCGCGCCGGTCAGATAATGAAACCCACCCTGGATCGACAACGCGGTCGAACCTGCCGTCTGGGTGCCACTCACGAGGCCTGTGAGCGTGCTGTTTCCCAGAGCGGTGGCCGAGCCCAGCGTCAACGTGTTGGTTCCCAGATTCACCGCGCTCGAGACTGTCAGTAGGCGCCCCACCGCCATCTGCCAGCTCTGGCTTCCCACCACATTGATCGTGCCCAGGTTCAAGGTCAGGTTTTGAGTCGCTGCCGTGAGGTCCATCCCCAATCCAGACACACCGCTGAGATTCAAAACATTGCCTGCGCCGACATTCACCGTCACCGGTCCACCCGGATTCAGCACCTGGATTTGGCCCAGGTTCACCGTTCCAGCGCCCGTCAGCAAATTCACCGTGTTCGCACCCGTCACCGTGCTGTCCCAGCGCATCGTATCCAGCGCGGTGAAGGCGGGCGGCGTGTTCCAAGACGTGACCTGATCCAGCGCATCTGCGTTGTTGGCCTTGGTGTAGATCGTCTGCGCAGGCACGGCGCTGAGAGCACACAGGCTCAGGATCACGGATAGGCATGAAGCACCCGACAAAGGAAAACGAACACGTAACATGGAGGTTGAGAAGGGGGGGTTGAAGGTCTTGCGACCTTGGGGGACACTCTTTACGAGCGTGGGGCCGCTGATTTCTCATCTTTCAGCACCTGGGTCAAGCCCTAGGCGGCACTCACCCAATCAACGGGTTCACCCTGCGCCTAGCTCGGCCGCCCAGGCTGGCTTCAAGCCCGCGGGTGAAACTGCCGATGCACCTGCTTCAGCCGTCGCTGATCCACGTGGGTGTAGATCTGGGTGGTGGCGATGTCAGCATGGCCCAGCATCTCCTGAATCACACGCAGATCCGCTCCGTGATTCAGGAGATGCGTGGCAAAGGAGTGCCGCAG
>JAIXVB010000518.1 GCA_027483245.1 Verrucomicrobiaceae bacterium
CGCAAAAGGCTTGGCTCGGCAGCTGAACACTGATTACTGAATACCGAACACTGATTACTGTTTACTGCTCCCCCCTCGAAGCCCATGTCCGATTCTCTGCACCACCTTCTCATCAGTGCCTCGGCGGGGTCCGGGAAGACTTACCAGTTGGTGCGGCGTTACTTGCATCTGCTGGCGCTGGGGCAGGAGGCGCAGGGGATTGCGGCGATGACGTTCACGCGCAAGGCAGCGGGGGAGTTTTTCAGCCGGATCCTCCAGCGACTGGCGGAGATGGCGCAGGAGCCTGAGATGGCGGAGGCTTTTTTCAAGGGGGTGACGCCGCCGGTGGAAACGGCGCAGGACTTTGGCCAGATGCTGCGGCGGGTGACTCGGCAGATGCATCGGCTGCGGTTGGGGACGATGGACAGTTTCTTTGCCAATGTGGCCTCGTGTTTTCCCATGGAGCTGGGCCTGCCTGCGGGGGCGCGGGTGATGGATGAGTCGGAGACGAGACAGGCGCGAAAGGAGGCTCTGGAGGGTTTGCTGGAAAGGCTCTACCAAGACGAGCATGGAGCGGCGCAGACGACGCTGATGGAGGCCTACAAACAGGCGACCTTTGGCGCGGAGGAAAAGACGGTGGATCAGACCCTGCAGGATTGGTTGGCCAATGGGCTGACGCTGTGGGAGGACAGTTTGGGCGGTGAGAGGAGAGGCTGGGGGGAGCTGGGGCGGATCTGGTCGCAGAAGCTCGAGCTGGGGACGCTGGCGGAGGTGATCGCGGAACTGCGCGTGGCTTTTCAACCGGGCAATGCCAAGGGGCAGGACATGCTGGAAGAGCTGTGTGTGCAGGCGCTGGAGTCGGTGCCGGGCATGAGTCTGCCATCGCGCGTGAAGTTCTTTTTGGATAAGCTGCCGGAAATCTGGAGTGATCTGCTGGCGGGGGATGCGGAGCTGGCCTGGGGAAAAAAAACGCGGGTCACGGGGGCGGCGGCGAGTGCGATGGTGAAGCTGGCCCGCACGTTGATGGCGCGAGAGTTTGTGGTGCGGGCGCAGCGGACTCAGGGCCTGGCAGCGGTAATGGCGATGATGGCGGAGGAGTATGCGCAGACGGTGCGGGCGCGGGGGAGATTGTCCTTTGCGGATGTGCAGCGGCTACTCTCGGACGCGGCGGTGCAGAAGTCTCCCTGGATCACGGGGGAAGGGGATCTGTGGTTTCGCCTGGATGGTCAGCATGAGCACTGGCTGCTGGATGAGTTCCAGGACACGAGCCGTGTGCAATGGCGGGTGATCGGCGGGCTGGTGGATGAGGTGATCCAGGACGAGGGCGGGGAGCGCAGTTTCTTTGCGGTCGGGGATCCGAAGCAGTCGATCTATCTGTGGCGGCAGGCGGAGCCGGATTTGTTCGATGACATCTTGCGTGCTTATCCAGGGCGGGGAGCGCAGGGATTGCATCGAGATCGGCTCAGCCAATCGTTCCGCAGTTCACAGTCGGTGCTGGATGCGGTGAATGCGGTCTTTGGCGATGCGCAGGTGCTGGGGAATCTGCTGCCGGAGGGCGCGCTGAAGGGATTTGCTTTTGAAAATCACACGGCGGCGAAACGTGATCTGACAGGCCATGCGGCGCTGCTGTCTCCCGATCCGAATCTGGAGAGTGAGGATGCGCAGACGCATCTCACAGCGGAGTTGTTGATGGAGATCCAGCCTCTCCAGCGCGGGCTTTCCTGTGCCATTCTGGTGCGTGCCAATAAAGATGCTCAAGCGATCACCGAGACGCTGCGGGCCAGCACGGGCATGGAGATCGTCTGTGAGTCTGACCAGCATCCGTGCACGGACAATGCGGTGACTTTAGCGCTGCTGTCCGTGCTGCAACTGGCGGCGCATCCGGGAGATAAGATGGCGTTGGAACATCTCAAAATGACGCCGCTTTGGCCCCTGCTTCAAGGGGCGCGAGATGAGGGCGCTGGGGCTGAGGCGCTGAGAACGGAGGAGGCAGCTTGGCGTTACGCCATCACGGCCGTGCAGAGTCGGGTGTATGAAAAGGGCTTTGCCGCGTTCATGGAAGAATGGACGCCGCTGATCTGGAAGGTGCATCCTGAGATGGATGGCTTTCATGCGCGGCGGTTGGCGCAGATGGCGGACATCGCGGCGGAGTTTGATGCGACGGGCAATCGTGATCTGGATGCCTTTCTGGAGCATGCTCGTGAGTATCCGCTGCGCACACGAGGCGCCGCCAACGCCATTCAGGTGATGACGATTCATGCCTCCAAGGGACTCGAGTTTGACATCGTCATCCTGCCGCGACTGGACGGCGCGGCGATGGATCAAGCGCGGCAGGAAGATCTGCTGGTCAGTCGAGATGCGGAGGGCGTGCGATGGGTGCTTCAGACACCGCCGAAAGTCTATGCGCAGCTGGATCCGACTCTGCGTTCTGAGCTTTTGGAAACCAAACGACGCACGGCCTTTGAGTCCTTGTGTCGGCTCTATGTGGCGATGACGAGGGCGAAGCGAGCGCTCTATCTGATCACCGATGTGCCCCCGAAAAATGCGGGTGCGCTTAAAGAAGCCAAACTGCTGCGCGAGACGCTGGGGAGCTCTCCGAAGCTGCGTGAAGGCACGGCACAGATGCTGGAATGGGAGACGGGAGATCCGCAGTGGTTTGTGGCCCATGCCTTTGTCCCAGCGACCTTGCCCGAGCCGATCGTGCTGCATCGACCCCTGGGGGAACTTCTGCGTCAATCGCAGCCGATGCCAAGGCGTCGCACGCCTTCCGGTGAGGAAGGGTTCGAGGTCAATGGAAAGGTCCTGTTTGGCGAGGGCAGGGAACCGGGGCGACGTCTCGGCACGCTCGTGCATGAGCTTTTTGCCGAGATCGAATGGTCACCCGTGTTGTCGGAGCTGGAGGCACGCTGGTTGGAGAAGGGCTTGCTGACGCCGGACGATCTGAGCGCAACGGAGGGACCCGCCGCCACGGCTCTCGACATGGTGCGTCAGGTTCTGGCCACTGCTGCCTGTCAGCCAGTGTTTGCCCCGCCAAGCACACAGGCGGTGGTGTGGCGAGAGCGGTCCTTTGATCTCATGGTTTCCGGGGAATGGATCACGGGCACCTTTGATCGGGTGCTGTTGGATCGCGATGCTCAGGGGCGCTACACTCAGGCCTGGATTGTCGATTTTAAGACCGATGATGTGCCCGATGAAGCGGCCCTGGAGGAAAAGCTTGCGGGTTATCGACCGCAGATCGTGCTCTATCGTCAGGCGCTTGCACGCTTGACCGGGCTGGCCGCCCAGGACATTCGGGCCTCTCTGCTCTTCACGCGCCGTCAGTCTCTAGTGGCGCTCTGAGGCCGGTTCAGGGAGGAGGAATGGCAGGGCGATCAACTGTGCCTTGCACGGTGGCACTGCGACTGCTCCTATCTGCCACAATCTCCTTCCGGGAACACGTGACTTCCTTGATCATTGCGTTCCCGAGCAGGTGCGATTAGCTCTCCTTGCGATTCCAATTCTCCTGACATGTCCGCCAAGCCCATCATCATCTACACGAAGACCGACGAAGCCCCCGCTCTCGCCACCTATTCACTCCTGCCGATCATCCAGGCTTACACCAAGCATTCCGGAATCGCCGTGGAGACGCGTGACATTTCTGTGGCGGGTCGCATCCTCGCCGTCTTTTCGGATTTGCTGCCTGAGTCCCAACGTGTGAATGACAATCTGGCGGAACTCGGTGCGCTGACCCTGAAGCCCGAGGCCAACATCATCAAGCTGCCAAACGTCAGTGCCTCCATTCCGCAGCTCAAAGCTGCGATCGCTGAATTGCAAAAGAAAGGCTATGCGCTGCCCGACTTCCCGGAAGTGCCTGCAACGGAGGTCGAAAAAGACACGCGTGCTCGTTATGCCAAGGTGCTGGGTTCGGCGGTGAATCCGGTGCTGCGTGAGGGAAATTCAGATCGTCGTGCGCCGAAAGCGGTGAAGGACTACGCCAAGAAACATCCGCACGTGAATGTCACCTGGGCTCCTGATTCCAAGACAAACGTGGCTTCTCTGAGCGAAGGTGATTTTTTTGGCAATGAGAAGTCGGTGACCGTCTCTGAAGCAACGACGGTCCGCATCGAACTCGTGAAGGCAGACGGCTCCGTGCAGGTGCTGAAAGAAAGCACACCGCTGAAAGCTGGTGAGATCCTCGATGCAACCGTGATGCGCAAAGCCGCGCTGGTTGCCTTTTATGAGCAACAGATCGCTCGTGCGAAGTCGGAAGGGGTGTTGCTCTCGCTACACCTGAAGGCCACCATGATGAAGGTCTCTGACCCCATCCTCTTTGGTCATGCCGTGAAGGTGTTTTTCAAAGACCTCATCAGCAAACACAGCGCGGTGCTTCAGCAACTCGGGGTCGATTTTAACAATGGCTTCGGTGACTTGGTGGCAAAGATCCAGACGCTGCCGGCGGAGCAAAAAGCCGAAATCGAAGCCGACATCCAGGCTGCTTATGCCAATGGCCCAGGCCTCTCCTATGTGAACTCCGATAAGGGCATCACCAACCTGCATGTGCCGAGTGATGTGATTGTCGATGCCTCTGTGCCAGCGCTGATCCGTGCGGGTGGCAAGGTCTATGATGCTCAAGGCAAGATGGGCGACACCCTGGCCCTGATCCCGGATCGCAGCTACGCGACGGTGTATCAGACAGTGTTTGATTTCTGCCGCAAGAATGGTGCTCTCGATCCCAAGACCATCGGCAGCGTGCCGAATGTGGGGCTCATGGCACAGGCCGCTGAAGAATACGGGTCGCACAACAAGACCTTTGAAATCCCAGCCGCTGGCACCGTGCGTGTCATCGATGCCTCGGGCGCGACCTTGCTCGAACACAGCGTGGAAGTCGGTGACATCTGGCGTGCCTGCCAGGCCAAGGATGCGCCGATTCAGGATTGGGTGAAGCTTGCCGTCAAACGCGCTCGCCTCAGCAACACGCCTGCGGTTTTCTGGCTCGATGAAAATCGTGCGCATGACGCCCAAATCATCGCCAAGGTGAACACTTATCTGAAGGACCATGACCTCACGGGGCTCGACCTTCGTATCCTCGCCCCAGCTGCGGCGACTCAGTTCACCTTGGAGCGTTTGGTGGACGGAAAAGACACCATCTCCGTCACGGGCAACGTCTTGCGCGACTATTTGACCGACCTCTTCCCGATCCTCGAAGTCGGCACGAGTGCCAAGATGCTCTCGATCGTTCCGCTGATGAATGGCGGCGGTCTTTTCGAAACCGGAGCCGGTGGTTCTGCCCCCAAGCACGTGCAGCAGTTCACCGAGGAAAACTTCCTCCGCTGGGACAGCCTGGGAGAGTTCTTTGCTCTGGCTGCCTCGTTTGAGCATCTCAGTGAAACGCTGCAAAACGCCAAGGCCAAAGTCCTGGCAGAGACTCTGGACGAAGCCAATGGCAAGTTCCTCGAGTATGACAAGTCTCCCGCTCGTAAAGTCGGTGCTGGCATCGACAATCGTGGCAGCCACTTCTATCTGGCGTTGTATTGGGCTCAGGCGCTCGCCGCTCAGACCAGCGATGCGGAATTGAAAGCCTTGTTCACGCCGATCGCCGAAGAGCTCACCGCCAGCGAGTCCAAGATCGTCGCCGAACTCATCGCCGTCCAAGGTCAGCCGACCGACATCGGCGGCTATTACCAACCCGATGACGCCAAAGCCAGCGCCGCTCTCCGTCCGAGCGCGACCTTCAATGCGATTCTGGCGAAGCTCTAAGCTGACGACTTCGAAACCCAAAACCGGCAAGCCAGAAGGTTGGCTTGTCGGTTGTTGGGTCTGAGGTCACTCGATGGATCACTCGTGCTGAAGTGGAACAGGCGTGAATCCTTGAACCTGGGTGCGTTTATTGATTTTTCACGAGATGCCGAGTTCTGAACGTTCCATTTCCCCAGCGCCGACACCTACCCAGCGGGTGGACAAGTGGCTGCATCATGTGCGAGTGTTTAAAACGCGCAGTTTGGCCACTCAAGCCTGTGGCCGGGGACACGTGACGCTGGATGGCCAGGAGGTGAAAGCATCGCGCGATCTAAAATTCGGGGATGTGCTGGAGGTGGTGCGCGGGGATTTGCGTCTGCGAGTACGGGTCCTAGCCCTGCCTCCCCAGCGATTGAGTGCGCCGAGGGTGCCTGAGTTTTTGGAGAATCTGACGCCTCAAGAATGGATCGAAAAAGCCAAAGCACTGCGTTTGCAACGCGAGCTGGAAACGCCTCGTGCCCATGAAACGGTGGCCAAGCCGAACAAACAGCAACTCCGCCAATTGCGCGAATGGCGAGAGCAGAATGAAGATCGTTAAAGATCTCGTTTCTTAAGGGTGGCCTTCATTCCTTGTCTTGCTGATACACACTTGCTTGCAAACCGGCGTTCGGCTGGCATTCTCACGCCCCTCTCTACCCACTCATCATGGCCTCATCCCCCCTGCTCATCTACCTCGACGGTAAACTTGTTCCTGAATCCGAGGCCAAGGTATCTGTCTTCGACCACGGTCTGCTTTACGGCGATGGCTGCTTTGAGGGGATCCGCATTTACAATGGCCGTGTCTTTCGTCTGACGGAACACTTGGTTCGCCTCTATGAAAGTGCGCGTTCCATCTGTCTGACCATCCCGATCTCGATCGAGGAGATGGAAAAGGCCACCGTGGAGACCGTCGCCGCAAACAATCTGCGGGATGGTTACATCCGTCTGGTCATCACTCGTGGAGTGGGCTCGCTGGGGCTGAACCCTTATCAATGTCCAAAGGCCGGCATCATCATCATCGCCAGCGGCATCACGCTCTATGCGAAGGAAAAGTATGAGACGGGTCTGAATCTCATCACCTGTGCCACACGCCGCCCGACACCTGCCGCGCTGAGTCCGCAAGTGAAGAGCCTGAACTACCTGAACAACATCATGGCCAAGATCGAGTGCATCCAGGCCGGGTGTGAAGAGGGCATCATGCTCAACGAACAAGGTTATGTGTCCGAGTGCACAGGAGACAATGTGTTCATCCTGAAGAACGGCCAAGTTTACACGCCCACCATCGCCAGTGGCGCACTCAATGGCATTACCCGCCAAGCCGTGATCGAGGTCATGCGCGAGATGGGGCTTCAAGTCCACGAGGTGACCATGACACGCCATGAAATCTACACGGCAGACGAGTGTTTCCTCACGGGCACCGCTGCGGAAGTGATCCCTGCGGTGCAATATGACCGTCGCCCCATCGGTGACGGCAAGCCTGGGAAGATCACGGCCGAGATCATCGAGCGCTTCAAGAAACTGGCGAACTCGACCGGCACGCCGGTGCCTTACCAGGCTTGATCTGCGAAGAGTCCTTCATCGTGCCTTGAGATGAACGAATACCACCGCCTGCTCCAAAAAGTCCTCACTCAGGGAAGTTACCGTGAGGACCGGACGGGCACCGGCGCGTATTCGGTCTTCGGTGAGCAGAGCCGGTATGATCTGAGTGCTGGGTTCCCCATCGTCACGACGAAGAAGCTGCATTTGCGCAGCATCATTCATGAACTGCTTTGGTTCCTCAAAGGCGATACGAACATCCGTTACCTTCAGGAAAACAAGGTCACCATCTGGGATGAGTGGGCGGATGAAAGCGGTGAACTCGGGCCGGTCTATGGTGCCCAATGGCGGCGCTGGCAGGGTTCGCCTGAGGCATTGCCGATTGATCAGATTCAAAAGCTCGTGGCGGGTTTGAAATCCAATCCCTACAGTCGGCGGCACATCGTCAGTGCTTGGAATGTCGCGGTGGTGGATCAGATGGCGCTGCCGCCTTGCCACTGTCTGTTCCAGTTCTTTGTCGATCAAGGGAAACTGAGCTGCCAGCTTTATCAACGCAGTGCGGATCTGTTTCTCGGGGTTCCTTTCAACATCGCGAGTTACGCGCTTTTGACGATGATGGTGGCGCAGGTCTGCGATCTTCAACCGGGAGATTTTGTCCATACCTTTGGCGACCTGCATCTTTACAAAAATCATCTCGAGCAGGCTGAACTCCAACTCAGTCGCGAGCCGCGCGCGCTGCCGGTGATGAAGCTGAATCCTGAAGTGAAAGACCTCTTCGGTTTTCAATTCGAAGACTTCACGTTGGAAGGTTACGATCCCCATCCTGCGATCAAGGCCCCGATTGCGGTCTGATCTCCACGAACTCACACAGCCATGATCCGGGGCAGGCTGTGAAAAATAGAGTGTCCAATCTGAACCCGTCCTGGACTCAATGTTTGCCATGAATCGCCGCCACTTTCTCACCAGTTCCCTTGCTGCTCTTTTGTCTCCCATTGCTGCTCAACAGGGACGTGCTCCGCGTTTGGTGCTGCGCTCCTCTTGGCAGACCGTGAACATCGGTGACATCGCTCACACACCCGGTGTTTTGGCCCTGCTGGAAAAACACCTGCCGCATGTGGAAGTGCGCCTTTGGCCCAGCAAGGTGGACAACGGCGTCGAAGAAATGCTGATGAAGCGTTTCCCGAAGCTCATCATTCTCAAAGGCACGGACGTGAAGAAGGCTTTTGAAGAGTGTGACTTTCTCCTTCACGGTTCGGGGCCTTCGTTGGTCGCTGAAAAGGATGTGGTGAAGTGGGCCAAAGAAACGGGCAAACCTTACGGCGTCTATGGCATCACGCTGCCGATTCAGAGTTCGACTTCGACCAAGCCCGCTTCAGACAGTTCCGTTTCAAAAACGATTGAAGTGCTCAGTGGCGGCAAGTTTGCCTTCTTCCGGGATTCTGTTTCACTCGGAGTTGCCAAGGAGCGTGGCTGCACCTGTCCGATCATGGAGTTTGGTCCTGATGGTGCCTTTGCCACCGATCTGCGAGATGACGAAAAGGCCATCGCCTTTCTCAAGGAACACGGTTTGGAAGAGGGGAAATTCCTCTGCTGCATCGGCCGTTTGCGTTTCTCGGAGTATTGGAAAATGAAGCCCGGCGTGAAGTTTGATGAAACCAAACACACGCGCAATGAAGCGATGAAGGAGCATGATTTGGCACCTTTGCGGCAGGCAATCATCGCTGTGGTGCAGCAGACGGACATGAAGGTGCTGCTTTGCCCGGAAGATTCCAGCCAGATGGAAGTGAACAAAGTGAACTTTTACGACAAACTGCCGGAAGACGTCAAAGCCAAGGTCGTTTGGCGGCCTAACTACTGGCTGACGGGTGAGGCCCTCAGCACCTATGTCCGCAGTGCGGGCCTATTTGGGGCGGAGATGCACAGTCCGATCATGTGCATCGGCAATGGCATCCCGGCGATTGTTTGTCGGTGGAAAGAGCAGACCAGCAAAGGCCTGATGTGGCGCGACATCGGTCTGGACGAGTGGCTTTTTGATCTGGACAATGAAGCTGAAATCCCAGGGGTCGTGCCTGCGGTTCTGGCTTTGGCCAAAGATCCTGCTGCAGCCAAGATCAAGGCAGCCAAGGGACAAGCCGTGGTTCATGAGCGGCAGCGAGCCACGATGGCGATTGTCGGTCAGATGTGATCTTTCCCAACGTGTGGGAAAGTGGTCGCTCCATACTTCGAAAGCGATGTAAGGAGGCAAAGGACAAAGCTGAAAGGCAATGGCATGATCCATGCGCGCCATTAAAGGCGTTCTTTCATGTTTTTTCCTTTTTCTTCTCCTCGCCTTGGGTTCGCGGTTTTGTTGATGGTGAGCACTCGACTTTGGGCGGTGTCAGACAATGTCACCCCTGGGCTGATCACGCCGCCTCTGATCCCACCTCTGGAGATTCCTGAAGAAACCAAGCCGGGCGTGAACCTGGTGCGGTTTTCTTTTGATCGTGAGTTCGACTCACCGGTGACACTGGCGACCATGCCGGGTCCGAGTGGTGAGCAGGTCCTGGCGATGCAGCGGGGTGAGTTCTGTGCGCTGCGTTTGGATGGTTCGGGGCACTGGCGTTCGTTCTTGGATTTCCGTAAGCGCATGGAAGGCCTGATTCTCTTTGAAGAAGGCGTTCACGGCATCGCCTTTCATCCGAACTTTGCCGAGAATCGTCTGTTTTATCTGAGCTACTCTCAAAATGAACCGCGCCGAACGGTCATCAGTGAGATGCGTGCGACGGAGGGGGCGGATCCGGTGGCTTTGCCCGAGACTGAACGTGTGATCCTAGAGGTGCAGCAACCGCTGGCAGATCACTGGGGTGGGCATCTGACCTTTGGCCCAGAAGGTTATCTCTACATTGCCCTCGGCGATGGAGGCCTGCGTGACGATCCGTATCGGCTGGCTCAGAATCCCTGGGTGTTGCATGGAAAGATCCTCCGAATCGATGTCAATGGTCGCACGGGAGCCCTGCCGTATGGCATTCCTGAGGACAATCCTTTTGCCAAAGATCAGATGGTCCGAAGTGAGATTTTTGCGTTGGGTTTCCGCAATCCTTGGGGTGTCTCTTTTGATGCAAAAACAGGTGATCTCTGGTGTGCCGATGTGGGCCAGGATCTTTGGGAAGAGATCAACTTGGTCAAAAAAGGGGCCAACTATGGCTGGAGTGATCGAGATGGTCCAGGAGCCGCCGTTTTCCACCCGAAACCCCTGATCAACAACACCGCCTACACGGACCCTGTCCACGCCTATTCACGCATGAGGGCAGAAGGCCTGTGCATCATTGGAGGGTTGCTTTATCGCGGCGCTCAGTTGGATGGCCTGGAGGGCGCGTTCATCTTTGCGGATTGGGGTTTTGGCACGGTGTGGGCGCTTGAAATCAATCCTGAAACCCAAATGGCGACGAAGCGCCTGATTCTGCATCGCCGAGGTGATCAAGATCGCCTCAACCCCACCTTGATCACGGCAGACGTTCGGGGAGAGCCGATCGTGCTGTCGCAGGAAGGTGGGATCTACCGTCTGGAATCTGTTTCCGAGTGACGCGGATCAGGCCTCTGCTGACTTGCGCTCGTTCACGATCCGATCCACCGCGTGTTTGGTCACGATGTTGCCCAGTGAGTCGCGGCCTTTGATGGCCATGGAGACAACAGGGAACTTCAGCGACAAGGTTCGCAGGTAGAGAGCTGGTTTCAGGTGAATGAGCAGGTTTTGGGCGTTGCTTTCTTCTTCTGTTTCGTGACGTGCAAAGAAGAGAACTAAGCTGCCAGGGGTGCCTTTGGTGAGGACGTATTGCTTGTCACGCGTGATCCCGCCGATGCGGAAACGTTTGGCCATCACGGGACCGTTTTTGCCATCGCGATAAATGAGGGTGTAAACTGCCTCTTCGTCTTTTTTGAAGAGATTGATGTAGAGAGGGTTTTTGCCCACGTGGATCTTCGGGGCCACCTTGGACACGGTCATCGCTCCTTCTTTGGTGAAGTAGAGGATGTCGTCGAGGTGAGAACATTTGCAGAGGGGCTCGCCCTCTTTCTTCAGGCCGGTGCCTGCGAAGCCTTCCTTGGCATCCAAATAGAGGGTTTCATTGGCCATGATGACTTCCGACGCCGTCACCCGATCAAAGCTGCTGACCACCGTCCGGCGTTCACGCCCGGGGCCATAGGTTTTCTTCAAACGCTCAAAGTGGGCGATGGTGTAGCGTGTGAGTTGCTTCAGGTTTTTCTGAACCTGATCGATGTCTTTTTCGAGGGAACGAATGTGCTCATCGGCCTCGAAGCTGTTGAACTTCGAGATGCGTTTGATTTTGATCTCCGTCAGTCGAGCGACATCGTCGTCCGTGACGGATCGCTTGAGCACGCTGAGATGAGGTTTCAGGCCTTTCCAAATGGCTTCCATCACGGCCTCCCAAGTCTCTGCTTCTTCGATTCGGCGGTAGATGCGGTTCTCAATGAAGATCTTCTCCAGTGAGCTGAAGTGCCACTTTTCTTCGAGTTCGCTGAGCTGAATCTCCAACTCGGCACCGAGCATCTTTTTGGTGTATTCAGCGCTTTCTTTCAGCAGGTCATTGACGCCAACAAAGCGTGGTTTGTCGTTCTGAATGACCACAGCGTTGGGAGCGATGGAGACTTCACAATCGGTGAAGGCATAGAGCGCCTGGATGGTCTGCTCGACATCGGTGCCGGTGGGCAACTGGACCACGATCTCGACAAACTCCGCCGTGTTGTCATCGACGCGTGAGATCTTGATTTTGCCTTTGTCATTGGCTGCCACGATGCTGTCCATCACGCCGCCGGTCGTGGTGCCAAAAGGGATCTCGGTGATGCGCAGGATGTTCTTTTTGGCGCCTTCCTCGATTTTAGCGCGCACTCGAATGCGCCCGCCACGCAGCCCTTGATTGTAGTCGCTCGCGTCCATGATACCCGCCTGGGGGAAATCGGGGACCAAATACACATCCTCACCGCGAAGTGCAGCCATGCTGGCATCGCAGAGTTCGATGAAGTTGTGCGGCAGAATGCGGCAGCTCAATCCCACCGCGATGCCTTCCACGCCTTGTGCAAGGAGCAGGGGGAATTTGACCGGCAGGGTCACGGGCTCTTTGTTGCGTCCGTCGTAGCTGGCGGACCACTGGGTGACTTTGGGAGAAAAGACAACATCCAGGGCGAATTTGGAGAGCCGAGCTTCGATGTATCGTGGTGCCGCCGCGTTGTCTCCGGTGAGGATGTTTCCCCAGTTGCCTTGGGTGTCGATGAGAAGGTCTTTTTGACCAATCTGCACCATGGCATCGCCAATGCTGGCATCGCCATGAGGGTGATATTTCATCGTGTTACCCACGACATTGGCCACCTTGTTGTAACGGCCATCTTCCAGTTCATCCATGCTGTGCAGGATGCGGCGCTGAACCGGCTTGAAGCCATCATGGATGTGCGGCACGGCACGTTCCAGGATCACATAACTGGCGTAGTCCAGGAACCAGTCGCCATAGAGATCATCCACCGGCTTGATTTCGATGGGGGCGCTGTCGGCGAGGATGGGGGAGGTGTCTTCGGACTTGGAGGATGCTTTTTTAGCCACGGCTGGGAAAGGGGAAAAGGGGCGGAGCGTTCAGTGCTCAGTTCTCAGGGCGGAGTCAAGGGAGAAGGGCAGTCCTTCATGCCGACGGGCTCAGTCCCAGACGATCAGGCTGCGCGCGACTTCGCCGCGTTCGAGGGCGGCATAGGCCTCGTTAATCTGATCCAGGCGGTAAGTGCGGGTGAGGAGTTCATCCAACTGCAAATGGCCACTGCGGTGGAGATTCATGAGCCGAATGAGATCCACCCTGGGGCGCGCACTGCCGTAGAGGGTGCCTTTGAGTGTTTTTTCCGCATAGACGAGTTGATTGACATTGATGGCGGCACGGGCGTCTCCGCGGCAGATGCCTGACACCACACAGGTGCCACCTTTTTTGAGACTGTCGTAGGCCTGTTCGATGGGCTGTGGCTGGCCGATGGCTTCAAAGGCATAATCGACTCCACGGCCTCCTGTCAGATCGCGAATGGCCTGCACGGGGTCACTTAGGCTACTGTCCACAAAATGGGTCGCGCCCATCTGGCGTGCGTGCGCTTCTTTACTCGCTACCTTGTCCACGGCGATGATCTGCACCGCGCTGACCATACGAGCACCTTGGATGATGTTTAACCCAATGCCCCCCGCGCCGAAAACGGCCACGCTAGAACCTGCTGTGACGCCTGCGGCATAAACCACGGCGCCCACTCCGGTGATGACGCCACAGCTGATCAAGGCAGCTTTCCAGAGCGGAAACTCCGGGTCGATTTTCACCACGGCGGCCTCGGGCATGGTCGAGAGACTGCTGAATGTGGAGACACCGGCGTAGTGACGGATGCAGTCACCGCGCGGATTGCGAAAACGCGTCTGGCCGTCCGGCATCGTGCCTGTGAAGCGCATGGCGGTGCCCATGTCACAGAGAGCCGGTCGGCCATTGAGGCAAAAGTCACAGCGACCACAGGAGGCACGCCAAATGGGAATGACATGATCCCCTGGGGCGACGCTGGTGACGCCTTCTCCGATAGCCTCCACGACACCTGCGCCCTCGTGGCCGAGGATGATGGGGCAGGGCATGGGAAGGTCACCCTTCATCACATGTAGATCGCTATGGCAGATCCCCGCGGCCTTCATCCGCACCATGACCTCACCCACCTGTGGTGGCAGCACTTCGACCTCTTCGATGACGAGAGGTTTTTTGGATTCATACAAAACGGCGGCAAGTGCAGTGGGCATGGGCTTATCGTTCAGGTGACCTTGCTGAATTCAAACAAACGGATCTCGACGACGCTGGGTGCATCCCCGTGGAGCGGAAGAGCCAGTTCATGAGCTCGTCGCTGGAGCATGCTGAGGATCGGCCGAGCTGGATTAAAGCTTGCGGTTCAGATCTTGAAGTCTCCACCAGGCGGATTCGATCGGGAAGAACTGGGAGAGATAAACACGGTCCACATCGTAATGTGTGATCACTCGTTCGATGGCGCTGCGATGCTGCTCCACGAAGTCGCGTTCGGGGCAGAGAGTCACCACCCAAGCCGCGAAGCAGGGCTCACGAAGGTAGTCTTTTTCGATGTGCATACGCGGTGAGTTCTTGCTTTGCACACGCAACCCAGCCACCGCCACATCCACGGCATCCTTTTCACTGTGTTGGGGTTTCCAGGCGGCATTCATCACACGCCAGTCGATGCTGAAAGCCTCGGTGCCATTCACATCGAACTTCTCGATCAGAGGAAGGCTTTTGGCCGAGAGCTCTGCGCTGTGTCGGAGTCCCTCAGCATAAACAGCTTTGAGTTCAGGATCTTTTTCCATTTCCCAAAGTGCCCGCAGACAAATCACCCCTTCGGAGCCTGTCCAAGAGTGTCGGGGGCCTTGGCCTGGATCGAAGACCATGCCCTCACGGCAGAAGTCCAGCCGTGCTCGCTGTGCTTTGCCGACTTTTTCGTGGGCAGCTTCCAAGTAGCGTTTTTGCCATTCGTCTTTTCCTGTGAGGTGATGCATGGCTTTCATCACAAATAGGAGGCGCGGCACGCCTTCCCAGGTGGGTTTGGTGAAGTCTCCACGATGGGTGCAGGGCGGGCCATCGGTCGGCATCTTCCAGCCATTTTGATCGAGGATTTGAATTTGCTCAATGAAGGCTGCCGTGAGCTTGGTCTTCTCTTCGGGACTGGCGAGACCATCCTGAAGGAAACGCCAGATGCCATAGTGCCAGGGCGTTGATTGGTCGTTGGAACCGAGCGGGTAGGTTGTCTTTCCATCGGTGGCGATGCCGCGCGCGATGAAGCCCGGCGTTTTGCCAATGGTGGAGACCCGCAGCAGACCGGCGATCAGACGTCGCGCCTTGGTCCGGGCCTCCTCATCTTGGGTCAGACGCCAGCGTGTGCAGAGGGCATCGAGATAAAGTCCATTGAACATCGGGCCATCCTCATTGGGCACACCCCAACTGAGCGCGCTGGGTTTCATGTCCCGACAGTCTTCAGGTGTCGGGCGGATGATTTTTCCGTCCAGCCCGGTGTAGTCGAGCACGAGATCATACTCATCGACAAATCGTTCCCAGATCTCCTCATGGGCCCGCTGCACGGCCTGTTCTGGAGTGGCGGCTTTGAAGGATGAAAAACACAGGGCTGTGAGCCCGAGAGTGGCGACAACGGCAGGTCGGATTGGCATGAAGCCCATCGTTCACAGACCCGAGCTTCTGGCAATCAAGATCTGTGAGTGAATTCGACTCGAAGCCGCTTTGGCTCGATTCCTGAATCAACCCTCGGGGTTAACGTCGAGCATCAAAAGCATCGTCATAACCGCGTTCGAAACTGCGGCGGTAACGCGGGTCATAGCGGCCGACATGAGCCCCCGGATCTGAGGCACGTCCAGCCACACGATCACGGACTCCATACTCGTAACCTTGGCTGTAAGCAGGGTCATTGGCACCTTGATTGGATGGGGGCGTGGAAGGGGGGAAGTTGGGTTGCGGTGTGTAGCCGGGATTCTGTCCAGGATAACCCGGTGTTTGCATGGGATAACCCGGGCTCTGCATGGGGGGCGTCGTTGAGCGGTAGGACTGTTCGTAACCGTCTTTGTATGCGTTGAGCTGGGCAGGGGAATAGTAGGGCTGATTGCGTGACGTGTTCCGCGGGATGCCTGCACTCGCATCATTCTGGCCGTCTCGCAGTCCGCGTTCGTAGGCTTGTTGGATCTGACTGCGGTCCTGCTCGCGCATGTCGGTCCGGTATTGCTCTCTGCCCTCTGTGTAGGGTGGCGGTGTGGCAGGTCCAAAGGGCGACATCGGGTTGCCATAAGGATCCACGCACTGAGTGAGGAGCACTGGGAAAAGAAGCCAAAGAAGCTGACGCATGGGTTAAAATAGAGCGGTTTCCCGCAAACTGCTCCAAGAAAGATGGATCTTCTTGGAGATGCATTCGAGTCCAGTCATTGAGGCCCGATTGGGACCCGTGACTACTCCACAAAGCGGATCACGTATTCGCCCTTTTTGTGCATGTTTTCATGGTCACGGGCGCGAATTTCCAGGTAGCTGGTGTCTGCTTTGATCCAGTCCACCTGACGCAGCAATTTATCCCGCTGCGCTTTCAGAGTGTTTCTCTGAGTTTCCATGGCGGCCAATTTGGCGCGCATGGTGTTTTGTTCAGCCAGAGGCTTTTTATAAACAGCCATCACAAGCGGCACCGCCAGCAGAAGGAGACAGAATTTCCCCAGACGCACGAGACCCTTCAGCCATCGTTCCAGATGTTGAGGCTGTTCGTGTTCAGGTTGAAATTCAGTGTATTCCATGGCGGTGCCGTTGTGCGGCGTTGAGGATTAGATCTTCATGCGGCCACCGAAGATTGCGTTTTCACCCAGCTCTTGCTCAATGCGCAGGAGTTGGTTGTATTTGGCGATACGGTCACTGCGGGAGAGGGAACCAGTTTTGATCTGACCACAGTTCGTAGCGACGGCGAGGTCAGCGATGGTGTAGTCTTCAGTTTCACCGGAGCGATGGCTCATGACGGCGGTGTAACCATGACGATGGGCCAGCTCGACAGCGTCCAGAGTCTCGGTGAGGGAACCGATCTGGTTCACTTTGACGAGGATGGAGTTGGCGATGCCTTGATCGATGCCTTTTTGGAGGAACTTGGTGTTCGTGACGAAGAGATCGTCACCGACGAGCTGCGTGGTTGCACCCAGTTCCTTGGTGATGGTTGCCCATCCGTCCCAGTCGTTTTCAGCACAGCCATCTTCGATGGAGATGATCGGGAAATCTTTCTTCAGTTCAGCGTAGTAAGCGACCAGCTCAGCAGCGGTGCGCTCAGACTTGTCGCTCTTCTTGAAGACATACTTGTTCTTGGCCTTGTCGTAGAATTCAGAAGAAGCCACGTCGAGAGCGATGAAGATGTCTTCACCCATTTTGTAGCCGGCTTTTTCGATGGCTTGAGCGATGACTTCGAGAGCGTGATGAGCGCTCTTCAGGGTCGGGGCGAAACCACCTTCGTCACCGACTGCGGTGTTCAGGCCCAGATCGTGAAGGATCTTCTTCAGAGCGTGGAACACTTCAGCACCGTAGCGCAGCGCTTCGGAGAACGAAGGAGCGCCTTTTGGCATGATCATGAACTCTTGGAAATCAATCGGCGCGTCGGAGTGGGCTCCGCCATTGATGATGTTCATCATCGGCACAGGCAGAACTTTGGCGTTGGGGCCGCCGACGTATTTGTAAAGAGGCTGGCCAAGAGCGGAGGCTGCGGCTTTTGCAACAGCCAAGGAAGCGCCGAGGATAGCATTGGCGCCCAGCTTGGACTTCGTCGGCGTTCCGTCGATCTCCAGCATGGCCTTGTCGATGGAGACTTGGTCAGCGGCGTTGCTGCCGATGATGCAATCGGCGATTTCGTTGTTTACTGCATCGACGGCCTTGAGGACGCCTTTTCCGAGGTAACGCTTCTTGTCGCCATCGCGCAGTTCGAGTGCTTCGTGTTCGCCAGTGCTGGCACCGCTTGGCACCGCAGCGCGTCCGATGGCACCGCCTTCTAGCATGACATCCACTTCGACGGTTGGGTTGCCACGTGAGTCCAGGACTTCACGTGCGATGATTTCTACGATGGTAAGGTCGTCCATGTTTTGATTTCGTTAAGTATGCTTAATCTTCGGGATTTTGGCAAGCGAGCTTCTGAGAAGACACGATTGACGCGCTTTGATAGCAGGAAACGCACCTGTCTCAACCAGAGAAGTGGGGCAGGTTGCTCAGGCTTGCCTAACCAGAGTGCTTGAGCCACCTATAACCGGTGAATTATCGTTTTCTGCGCAGGGTGTTGATTTTCCTTTTTCTCTTTCTCGTCCTTTTTGCAGTGAGTCTGATCTGGTGGGCTGGGGCTGAAATCGCCGCTCCAACGAGGCGTGCGCTCCAGAATTATCATCTGGAGTTTTTGGCGCATCCTGAAGAGCATGGCGTTCAGCTGAAGTCTTTTAGCCTCACGGATGGCAC
This sequence comes from Verrucomicrobiaceae bacterium, assembly GCA_027483245.1. GTDB lineage: Bacteria > Verrucomicrobiota > Verrucomicrobiia > Verrucomicrobiales > Verrucomicrobiaceae > Prosthecobacter. The sequence continues at coordinate 18,288 of JAIXVB010000518.1, forward strand.
GCCCGTTTGGGTCTGTGAACCAGAGCCCACCGGTCGTCTGGGCGCTCGTGGGCAGAAGATTCGAGATCAAATGCTGGCGCGCCAGGTGCCGATTCCTCCCGCAGGTCAGATCGCGGGCACGTTGGTTTTGGTGCATGGGCGAAAGGGTCGCAAAGAAGACTACCTGCTCATTGCCGAACGGTTCTGTGCGGTGGGGTTTCGCTGTTTGTTGCCTGATTTGCCGGCTCACGGCGATCATCCCGGTGATCTGGCCTACTATGGCGTTCGTGAAGCGCAGCTTCCTGCCTCGGTGCTGTTTGAGGCTGCGCAGTCTTTGGGTTTTGATCCGCAGCCCGCCGGTTTGCTCGGCATTTCGATGGGTGGTTCGGTCGCCATGCACGCGGCCGATCAAGCCCAGGCTCCTTGGAAAACCTTGGCTATCATCTCGAGCTTCCACGCCTTTGAACCAGTGATTCGTCAGCAAGCTTCACGTTTTGCCGGAGCTTGGATCGGGAATGTCTGGGCACCTGCTGCGGGCTGGGTTTACGAAACCAAAACGGGGCAGGCCTTGTCAGTCATCCAGCCTCATCAACATGCGGCGAAGTTAAAAATTCCGACGTTGATCGCGCACGGCACGAAGGATCGTGTGGTTCCTTTTGCTTCCGGTCAGCAGCTGTTTGCGGCCCTGCCTGAGGGCTTGGAGAAACTATGGGTCGAGATTCCCAATGCGGATCACGACAATGTGCTGATCACGGACTTTCCGATTTATGCGACTCTCGCGGAGTGGATGCTGCATCGTGTCCGCTGAGTCGCAGCACCGGATCACACGGGTCTCAGCACGCTTTTCACCACTTCACCGCGGTGCATTTTTTCAAAGGCTTCGTGCCATTCCGTGACAGGCCAGACGCCCCCGATGATGGGTTTGACATCAAACTGACCGCTGCTGAGGAGTGCGATCACACGTTCCCAAATGGGCCAGTTGTGACTGAAGCTGCCTTGCAAGGTGATGTTTTTTTGCACCAGGGGATCGATGTTGAATCCGAGTGGCTGGGGCCCCCAACCGACTTTGCTGATCCATCCTGCTGGGCGGACGATGTCGAGGGCGATTTTCAGCGTGATGCTGGCTCCTGCCGCATCGATCACCCCATCACAGCCTAAGCCATCCCGCGCTTGAGCCCAGGGTTTGGCATCGCCAATGATGACTTCGCAGCCATAGCCTTTGGCGATTTCCAGGCGATGTGCGTCTTGAGGCAAGCCAACGATCGCGACCTCCGCTCCGCACAACCGTGCCATGGCGGCACAAAGGATGCCGATGGTTCCTGGGCCGAGGACGACAACACGGTCACCGGGTTCGATGCGTGCGTTTTTCACCACGGCATTGTAGGCGACGCAGCAGGGTTCAGTGAGGCAGGCTTGCTCAAAAGGAAGCTGATCCGGGACGTGATGCAAAATGCGACTCGGCACCCGCACATACTTGGTCATTGCACCATTCACACCGTAGCCGAATCCTTTGCGGGTGGGGTCCAGATTGTAGAGCCCACGTTTGGTCATCGGGTTGTTTGCGCTGATGATGGCGGCGGTTTCTGAGACCACCCGGTCGCCCTCTTGCCAGCCTTCGACATCCTTGCCGAGTTCGACGATGTGACCGCCAAATTCATGGCCGAGCACAACGGGATAATTCACCGGCCAAGAATGATCGGCGGTCCACTGATGCAGGTCCGACCCGCAAACACCAACATTTGCCACTTCCAGGAGTACATCCTCGGGGCCGATGGTGGGCTTTTCGATTTCGCGAATTTCGACAGAGCCTTTTTCGGGAGAGTAATTGACGACAGCAGCAGATTTCATGGTGAATTGTTTTGAGAATAGGGCAAAGCCAGGGGTGACTGCCACGACAAAGAGTGTGTGATATGCGACAAGAGCGCAGGCTTTTATTTCCGCTGATCTAACGTGGGCTTTGGATTGAAAAGCAAAGTTTGCTGGCGCAGATGCGAAACTGCTCGTTCAGTACTTCGAATGACAGATCGCAAGCCCCTCTTTCTTTTCTCCAATCGCGCCGCTTATGGGATCATGGCCTTGGTTCTGGTGATCTATGGGAGCTTGGCAGTAGGTCGTCACTCAGAGCAGCTCATTTGGGATGAGGGTCGCTACATGGAGGGCGCTCAGAACCTGTTGCAGGGTTTTTATGTCACGGAAAAAGACCCCGATTTTGTCAACGGCCCGGGTTATCCGATCGTGCTGATGCCTTTTGCCGGTGGGCCGTCGGCCTGGTTGTTCGCGCGTTTGCTCAATGCCTTTTTCATGGTGGGAGCGATGGCCTTTGTTTGGCTGACCGTGCGTCATTATGCGAACTCCGTTTGGGCTCTGGTGGGGGCGATTTTGGTCGGGCTGCATCCCACGTTGGTGTGGATGGGATTTGCGATCATGACGGAGCCTTTGGCGATGTTTTGCATCACCGGTTTCATGTGGAGTTTTTGCTGGGCCGTGCGGGCGCAAAGTTGGCGTGTGGCGCTGATTGCCGCCTTTTTTCTGGGGTGGTTGATTCTGACCCGCGTGTTTTTTGGTCATGTGCTGATGGCGACAGCGGTTCTCTGTCTCGGTCTGATGGTGCTGAAAGAGTGGCGCCCGACCTTGAGATTGACGCTCTTTGTGCTGGCTACAGCCTTTGCGATGTGTGTGCCCTATTTGTGCTACACCAAGGCAAAAACGGGGCAGACGCTGTGTTGGTCCACGAACAGCGGCGAGTTGCTGTATTGGATGACCAGCAATCACGAGGGCGAAAACGGGCACTGGTTCAGCACTCAAGATGCTCAGGAACATCCTGATTTGGCACCCAAACACGATGAGTATTACGAGGTGGTCTATCAGAAGCCTGTCCTGGAGCGAGAGGCCATGTTCAAAGCCACGGCCCTGGCAAACTTAAAAGCCGACCCTTCTGCCGTGGCCTACAATTGGGTCTGCAACGTGGTTCGGTTGGCCTTCGGATTTCCCCGTTCGCATCAGGCTGAAGAACTGCGCACCATCGTGCTGATCGGGGTGAATGGCCCGTTGATTTTGATGGCGATTGCCGGCGGCCTGATCGGTGCAATGCGTTGGCGCACAGTGCCGATGGAAGTGTGGCTGATGGTCGGGTTCATCTCGTTTTATTTGGGGGGCAGCACCTTGGCACCCTCGCTGCCGCGTTACTTTGTTTTAGCCGTCCCGGTTCTTTTTCTAGCGACGTCTGTGGTCTGGAATCGTCATGTCCGCGTGGGCCTGAAGGATTGAAAAGATCAAATCGGCGCTGGAATCTCGGTTTAGACTGCCTACTGTTATCCTCCCCTACGCAGCAGCCAATGCTGTCGCGGCTCTTTCCCACCACCCTCTATGGCGCAAAAAAAGACTCTGGTCTGCGATCCCGTGGAGTCCGTCATAGCGGACATCCGCGCGGGGCGCATGGTGATCATTACCGACGATGAGGATCGTGAAAACGAAGGCGATTTGATCTGCGCGGCAGAGAAAATCACTCCTGAGATGGTCACTTTCATGGTCCGTGAAGGCGGCGGCATGCTCTGTGTGCCGGTTTCCCTCCAAATCGCTCAATCGCTGAATTTGGAAAGCATGGTGCCTGAAAATCGAGAGGCTTTTCGCACCGATTTCACCGTCACAGTGGATGCCGCCAAAGGCATCACCACAGGCATCAGTTCCGCTGATCGTGCTCGCACGATTCGTCTGCTGGCGGATGCAAAAAGCTCCAAGGACGACTTTGTCCAACCTGGGCACATCAACCCGCTGGTGGCTAAGCCTGGCGGCGTCTTGCGTCGCGCGGGGCACACGGAAGCAGCAGTGGACCTCTGCCGACTCGCCGGACTTCGTGAGGCGGGCGTGTTGATCGAGATCATGAATCCCGATGGCACCATGGCCCGGATGCCTGATCTCATGAAGTTTGCCAAAAAGCACAAGCTGAAGATTGGCACCATCGCGGATCTGATCGCGTATCGTCGTCGCAGTGAGAAGCTGATCGAGAAGATCGAAGCCGTGGATATGCCCACCGACTTTGGCGTCTTCAAATTGCATCTTTACAAAAGCCATCTCGATGGTGTGCATCACATTGCCATGGTCATGGGGGAGGTGGATCCGAAAATCCCGACTCTGGTTCGTGTGCACAGCGAATGTCTCACGGGCGACATCTTCGCCTCCCGCCGTTGTGATTGCGGCAGCCAACTGCATGCAGCCATGAAGAAAGTCGCAGATGCTGGACGTGGTGTCATCGTTTACATGCGCGGTCATGAGGGGCGTGGCATCGGGTTGCATGGCAAGATCATGGCCTACAAGCTGCAAGAGGAAGGCCTGGACACGGTCGAAGCGAATTTGAAACTCGGTTTTCCGATGGACCTTCGGGATTACGGCATCGGCGCGCAGATCATCTCCGATCTCGGTGTGCGAAAGATTCTTTTGATGACCAACAACCCACGCAAAGTCATCGGCCTTGAAGGTCATCAATTGGAAATCGTCGAGCAGGTGCCGGTCATCTCGGAGCCCAATCCTCACAATCAAAAGTATCTAGAAACCAAAAAGAAGAAACTCGGTCACAAGCTCTGAAGTCTTCTGTTTTGAGTCTGAGCGATGTCTGAAAACAGACTCGCTTCAGAACTCAAAATCACGAATGCTCTAACTGCCCTCTCCACTATGTCTCAGCACGGCCCCAGTCGCCCACGTCCCCTTTCTGAACCGGTCACGATCGCGATCGTGGCCAGCTTGTATAACAATCAGTTTGTTCAAGGACTGATCGATGCTGGTCGCGAAGAGTTGGAGTTGTTGGCTCCCAATGCAGCCATCACGGTTTATCGCGTTCCTGGGGCGTTTGAGATTCCTGTTTGTGCCGAGTTGGTGATTAAAAACACACGGCCAGATGTGGTCATTGCCTTTGGGGTCATCATTCGCGGTTCCACGGAGCATGCGGACCTCGTCGGTGCCTCCGTCACGGATGCACTTCAGCAAATGGCGATCCGCCACACGCTGCCGATCATTCATGAAGTCCTGCTGGTGAGCAGCGAGGAGCAAGCTGAAGAGCGTTGCCTAGGCGTGAAAATCAATCGCGGCACTGAGGCGGCTCAGACTGCCGTGAACATGGTGTCTTTGTTCCGGAAAATGCGCGCCACTTTCGCGGGTCAACCCACTCTGGAGGAGAACTGAGCATCATGGGAAAACGCCGCGAAGGCCGTGAAGCCGCTGTCCAATTTTTATTCGCCCGTGAACTGCACGGCGATCATTCGGTCGAAGAGCAAGAGGCTTTTTGGACCGTCCACAATGCCAAAGCATCCGTCCGCACCTATGCCGAAAGCTTGGTGAGTGGGGTGCTGGCGCATCTCTCGGAGCTGGATGAAATCATCGTCTCCGTCGTCGAAAACTTCCGCATCGAGCGTCTGGCCAATGTGGATCGCAACATCCTTCGTTTGGCCGTTTACGAACTCAAGCATGTGCCTGAGGTGCCCGCGCCGGTGGTGATCAATGAGGCCATTGAACTGGCCAAAGCACTGGGCGCTGGGGAGTCAGGTTCTTTTGTGAATGGCATCCTCGACAAGGTGTCGCAGAAGGTTCGCCCCAAGGCCTAACTGGCCGCTTCGACAATGATTTTCGGCCCCTGGATTTCACGGATGATGACCAGGGTGCCGCTGGGCAGGTAACCGCCCTCGACCGTCGCTTCCAGGCGTTGTTCACCAAATTGCACCGTGCCATACGGTCGCAAAGCACTGCACGTCTGGCCGGATTGACCGGGAGTGAGATGACGGCTCGGCATGCTGGGGCTGGAGCCTGCGGTGGATTCCAAAACCATGCGCTTGAAGGGCGCGCTTTCGGGCAAATAACGCCCCAGTGCCAAGAGCAAAACACCTGCGCCAATGACTCCCAAGGCGAAATTGCGAAGGCCCAGGGCATAGGTGCTGAGGTTGAAGACCACTTCCGTCGGTGCTGCCTCAGTTCCACTCGGAGTCGGCAGCGGTATTTCCCACGCTGACATGGTGTAAACCAGCGCCACCATCACACAAACGAAGCCCAAAATGCCAGGAAGCACCATGCCAGGAAAGACCACGAGCTCGATGATCAGCAGGGCGATCCCCAAGATGAAAATACCCGCGACGACGGCGGTCTCTTGACCCACCAAACTCCCGGCCACGGAGTGCCCAAAAAAGAACAAGGAGAAAGCAGCAATGGAGACAAAGCCTGGCAAACCAAAACCGGGTGTCTGCATTTCGAGATAACCGCCCGCGACTCCGATCAAGATCAAAATCGCCGCATACTTGGTGACCCAGATGGCGATGCTTTCAAAACCAGTGGGTTCTGCAGTGACGATGCTGCCTTTGAGGACTTCCGCCTTTTTGATGGCTTCCAAATTCTCAACGATGCCTTTGGCAAAGAGGGGTTTTCCATCCAAGAGCATGATCGCCTGCTCAGCATCCAAGGTGAGGATGCTTTCCTTGGTGTCCAAGACTTGTTCTCCGACTTTTAATTCACGGCTCATGTCGATCATGGCCTCGATCACACGTGGGTCGTGGCCTTTTCGCTTCGCCACTGCGCGGGCCATGCCCATGGTTGCGGAATTCATTTTGGCACGCTCGGCATCGCCCATTTCCTCAGCACCGCCATAGATCGGCGTGGCGGCTCCCGCCGTGCTCGTGGGGGCCATGTAGATGCCGTCGGTTGCCACTGCAATCATGGCACCCGCCGACAGGGCCCGTTTGTTGACATAGGCAAAGCTGCGGGGTTTGAGCTTTTGCAGATCATTCATCATCAGGTCCACGGTGTCCCAGAGCAGGCCGCCCGGGGTATCGAGGTCGAAGATGACTGCCTCTGCGCCTTCCTTCGAGCAACGCTCCAAGGTGCGGGACATGAACTCGAACCGAGCACGCGAGATGAGGTCATCCTCTCCGACCGGAATGATCACCACCTTGCCTTGGTAATTGTCTGTCGCTTGCAGGGCGGTTGGAGACAGCAAGGAAAGCCCCAGGAAGATCAGCAGAAGGAAGGATTTCATGACTGGGGTATCCTAGGCTGGGAAAACAAAAAACCGAAGTCTGAAGTCGAGCCGAATTCTCACGGTCGCGATCAAATTTTGGCCTGCTCGATGAATTCCTGCACAAGAGCGAGGTCTTTGATACCAGGGCTGGACTCGACCCCACTGGCCACATCGACAGCTGCAGGGTGGGTTTCTAAAATGGCTTGGCGAACGTTTTGAGGAGTTAACCCGCCGGAGAGGATGATTTTTTTGTCGGGAAACAGATCCTGAGCCATCTCCGCCAGTTCCCAGGGAAACGTCTCACCCGCACCGCCGTAGAGTCCCGGGTTGTAAGCATCCAAGAGCAGTGTCTCGCAAGGAAAAAGACCGATTTGGTCAAGCGAGGCCCGATCGCGGATTTGTAGGGCTTTGATCACATGGGCTCCCTGATCCAGCAGGCGACCGACTTCAGCGGGGGATTCATCACCGTGAAGTTGCAGAATGTGCACCAGTGATTCCTGAATCAGGCGATCCAGCAGTGGGCGCTCAGGATTGACCATGACGGCGACCAGGGTTGTTTCAGCGCGCAATTTAGGCAACCAAGCAGCGGCCATATCCACGGGCAGGTAGCGCTTTGATTTGGGCCAAAAGTTCACTCCCAGAGCATCGGCCCCGAGGCGGATGATGTCGCGCGCTTGGGATTCCTGGGTGATGCCGCAGATTTTGACGCCGAGCTGGGAGGGATCAGGGAACATGGGGCAGGCGAGAGGCGGCTTCGGACAGAAGGCTTGCGGTGAGGGTGAGCAAAGCGTCGAGTTTGGGAGGATACGTCAAAACGCCACGAACCCGTGCATCTCGAGCGAGATTTTGGTGCGCGTGGCTGTCTTCAGGGCGAACCATGAAAAGAACCGGCGGGGCTGAGTGACTGCCTGGATGGGCCAGGGGATAAGCTCGTGCCAAGAGTCGATCCAGTAGCACGCCACTGATGTCAGGCAGTGGAACGGCGAGGATGAGCAGTTGATAGGGACGACTGAGGGCCATCTCAAAAGCGCGCTCGCCACTGGGGGTGTCATCGACTTCACAGTGGCGAAAAGACACCAAAGCCTCTCGAATGACCCGACGGAAAGGCAGGCTTTCCTCCGCCAGCAAAACGCGAGGAGGAGGGGGTGAAGCAGGCAAAGGACTTTCCATGAGATGGATCAATGGTAGATTCTCAGGTTTACATTCTCAATCAAGCGGCATAAAACATGCTGATCTTGAGGTATTGGTGCATGATGCACGATCCTCGTGTCAGCCTGGCCCGAACGCAACGACATGACTGAACTGATTTCTAAAGGAGGACCCCTCGTATGGCTTTTATTGGCCTGCATGGGCTTTTCTGTCGCCATTTTCCTGGAACGACTCGCCTACTATCATCGGGTGAGCATGAATATCGGCGAGTTTCTCGCGGGGCTCGCTGCCTTGATTCGGAAGCGGAACTATGCGGAGGCCCTCCAGGAGGCACTGGCCACCCGGGTGCCTGCTGGGCGTGTGATTCATGCGGCCCTGTTGCGCCATCATGCCCCACGTGAGCAGCTGAAGGAAATCGTTCAGGAGGCAGGTCAGCTCGAAGTGCCGCGTTTGGAGCGTTATTTGGGCATCCTGAATGCCATTGCCCACGTCGGACCCCTCATTGGTTTGCTGGGCACCGTCATTGGTTTGCTGGACAGCTTTACCAATCTGTCCTCAGCCAACGGCATCACCACACCGGCCGAGGTTGCTCGCGGAGTTTATCAAAGTTTGATCACTTCGGCACTCGGGCTTGTGGTCGCCATCCCCGCTTACCTTTGCTACGCCTTTCTGAGTGCTCGTTCCCGCTCAATCATGCATGATTTGGAGCGCGCGGGGGTGGAGATCGTCAACCTGATCGAAGATGCGAAGACCACGGACAACATCGTCGAATTCCGTCAAGCCACGACAGAGGACTCAGGGACGCCAAATAAAGGTCGCAGCCGGACTCACCGTGCGTGATTGATGCTTCTAAAGGTCACTCCAACCGCCTACCGATGAAGCTCGAAAGCCATCTGCCGAGGCAAAGTCCCTGGCTCTACATCACGCCCCTGCTGAATGCGATCCTGCTTCTGCTGGTGTATTTTCTCTTCAGCAGTGGTTTTGTGATTCAGTCGGGCATTACGGTGGAAAAACCGCGCTCCTCGAGTCGGCTAACAGGCTTCGATCGGGCGCACATCATCACGCTGGCGGCAGGCAATGAGGCCCCCATCTACTTCGATGGACGCCGCATCACGTTTGACCAGCTAAGTCAGCGTCTGGTGGATAGCCGCACGGGCGAGCGCCGCGTCATCATCCATCACGATCGTCAGGCTCCAAGTGGGCGAGTCGTGGAGATCATCAATCTGGCACAGGAACTGGGCTTTGAGGCAGCTTTGTCCACCACTCCTTCACAGACACCTCTGGTTCCATGAAGCATTCGCATCGGCATGAGCCCAGGCCACTGACCTTTGACTGGCATGCCCATGATCGGAGCCTGGTGCGCATGGGCTTAGCCCTGCTGATGACTCTGACAGTGATCGTTTGCCTGTTCATCGTTTTCCGGGTCGTGACACCGGAGACTCGCCGTCCCGACATTCGCCCGCAGCGTGTGCTGGTTTTGAATCCGTTGATCCCGGCCGAGCGTGCTCTGATCCATCAGGCCATGGACCGCAGTTTTGGTCTCTTGCCCACAGAACCCCTGGTGGCAGACCCTGCGGCAGCGCTTAAACTGCCCACGTTTGAGCCGAGTTACGCGCGTCATGAATTGCGATTGAAACCCCTGCCCACAGGTCTGACAACATCGACGCAGGCTCGGCCCTTTGCTTTGGATATCGACATCTTGCCGCCTTTATCTGGCACGCCCAAGACGACGACTCAGCCTGTGGTTTCTTCGGTCCTGAGGGCCGTTGTTGGCGGTGGATTGGCGGCTCGGGCGACTCAGTCTGTGGAGGTCAAAGAAGTGTTGTTAGCCGATGTGACACGGCCTCGTTTTCAGGTCGGTGTCGGCCCGTTGGGGCAGGTGATCGTAGCCTTGCCGCTCGCGGTTTCAGAAGACCCTGAGATGGTTCAAAAGCTGCATCATGCGATCACTCAGATGCGCTTCGCTCCCTCTTCAAATGAGATTGAGTGGGGGCAAATTTCCTTTCGTTGGGAAAAGGAGGGCGCTCAATGATCGGCATCGGATTGGCAGAGCTGATCATGCTGGTGATGCTGATCGTCGTGAGTCTGGTTTGTGGCCTGTGGTTCTACACCTTTTGGCGTGAACAGCGCCGTGAGACTCAACGCCGCCGAATTGCCATTCAGTGCCGCATTTGCGGCTGCACCTATGCGATTCCAAAGAAGTCTCCACACATCACTGTTTGCCCCTCCTGCGGAAGTCACAATGAGCGTGGTGGTCAGCCGCAAATTTGAAGTTTAGCGGTGTCTATTCGACGCGCACCTTGAGCATTGGCGGTGTGTTTCGCATGTTCTCTTTGCTGGCAAAAGCGTGAGCGAGTCCATTGCTGGCGGTCTCATCGGTTTCGCGAACAATGATGAAAGTGACGAGGCCATTGGTGTCTGCGTTGAGGACCTCTGCAAGTGCTTCACCCTTGATCGAAAAAGCACCGCGTGTGGTGCCTTGAGGGACTAAAAATTGACCGATCAGGCGCGATTGATCCGCGACAGCGCTGGTGCGCAATTCAGGATTGTGAGCAGGTGCCTGTGACCACTTCAGCTCTTTTTCACTCCATGTGTCTTGGCTCTCGTCCGTGAGGGCATACACCTTAAAAGTCGCATCGGGCACCAAAGAGGCGAAACCGAGATCGCTTGGCTCCATATGCAAGACGAACTCCGCTTCGGCGATGTGCTTTCCGCTGAAGCGTGTGAGGTCAAAGGCCACGTAAGCTTTGCGATCCAGGTTCATGCTGTGGGTCGTGTGCTTCACGCGCAGGTAGGACTCACGCCCAGTGGTTTTCTGACTGTTCTGCGATTGAATCCAGGAGTCCTGACCGCGCCCAAAAGCGGTGGTGATGAGCTGCCAGCCATCTCCGAGATCGTTGATGGGTCCCGGCAACCAGCGCCCAGGCTCTGGTTGATCGTTGTGATCGGCGTCGGGGTTAACGGCGCTTTGGATAAATCCGCCATAATCCACTCGTTGGCCCGCCCGCAACTCTTTCTTGGCCGGATCGCCCGCGCGTTCGACTTCGACCAAACCTTCGATCACGTGCACCAGGCATTTGCCATCTTCACCGGCACTCACGCCAAAACGTGTGCCGTAATCCACGACTTTGGTTTCAGGGGTGTGAATGGTGAATCCCTTCGCCTGTGGGGGCACTTCGGCGACGACCGTGCCTTTGCGAACGCGACATTCCATGGCAGAGATCACCTCAAGAGTGACTGGGGCCTCCAGCGCGACTTCGGCCCCGCTGGCAAATTTGAGCGTGGCGATGCCATCCAGCAGTTCCAACATGCCGGGTTTCAAGCGTGAACCTTCCAGAGTGGGCAGTGCACTGTTTCCCCATTTGCAGGCGCTGGCTTTGGTCAGGGTCGCCACTGATGCAGGCTCGCGCTCAAAAAGCCACACAGCCCCAGCGGCCAGGATGGCGGCGGCGCTGGCTGTGAGAGCATGAAACCGCCATTGCGTGCTGCGCCGAGAGACCTTGGCGGGTACCGTAGGCGCGGCGGTCAGCGCATCGCTGCGGAGTTCGGCATCCATCAACGCGGTACGTGCGATCAGCTCGCGCACTTCAGCGTTTTTTTTGATCGCTTCATTGAGCGTGGATTGTTCGACTTCAGTCAGGGCGTGGTCGCGTGCGCGTTCCCACAGCTCGAGCCAGCGCCAGGTTTCATCAGGTTTCATGGGTGAGCCTCCAATTGTTTTTGCACGCAGTCCATCAGGGTCACACGCACTCGGCTGAGCGCGCGATACACGGCTGCCTCAGTGCGGCTGACACGGTCTGCGATTTGATCGATCTCCAACTCGTCGTAGTAGCGCAGATGAATGAGTTGGCGGTGTTCGGTGGGCAGCTTGTTCAGACACGCGCGCAGGGCGTCTTGGCGCGGGGAGCCATCATCGGCGAGTTGAGAAACCGCATGTCCCAGAGCTTCCAGGGCTTCTTCATCCAGGGGCAAATGCTCGCGCTTTTTCTGCCTTCGATGCGTGAGGATCTGATGAAAAGCCGTTTTGCGAGCCCAGGCGAGGAAGTGGGTGCCGAGGGTGAAGTCATCGAAGTGTTTCCAAAGCAGCAGCTTCGTCTGTTGCAGGATGTCCTCGGCTTCGCTATCGCGCGGAACGAGCCCATGAACATAAAGACTCAACGCCCGATCATGAGCGGTGAGCAGTTCCAGGAAAGCAGTCGTTTTATCAGCCATTTGAATAGGATAGGCAAAAACCGCGATCTTTTGGACAGAAGAATGTGTGCTGGAGAAAATCTTGCGACCTCAGCCACGCGCTTCATAGCTAGGAGTCATGTCACGCCCGCCTGTTTATGATGTCCTGTCCCTCGGTGAAGTCCTTTTGCGCCTCGATCCCGGTGAGGGAAGGGTGCGCACCTCCCGCCAGTTCACGGCCTGGGAGGGCGGTGGTGAATACAATGCCGCTCGTGGGGCTCGTCGTTGTTTCGGTCTGCGCACCGGCATTCTGACCGCGTTTGCGGACAACGAGATTGGCCGATTGACCGAGGATCTTATCCTTCAAGGCGGGGTCGATGTGTCCCTCATCAAGTGGGTGCCCTATGATGGCATGGGCAAACGCGTGCGTAATCCGATCAACTTCACCGAGCGCGGTTTCGGTGTACGTGGGGCCAAAGGCAGCGTCGATCGTGGACACAGCGCAGCTTCTCAGCTCAAGCCGGGTGACTTCGACTTTGATCACCTTTTTGGAACCTTGGGCTGCCGTTGGTTGCACACAGGTGGCATTTTTGCAGGCCTTTCAGAATCCACGGCTGAACTCACCCATCAGGCCTGCGAAGCAGCCAAACTGCACGGTGTGACTGTGAGTTACGATCTGAACTATCGGCCTTCACTTTGGCAAGAACGCGGTGGCTTCCCTGCGGCTCAGGCTTTGAATCGACGGCTGGCTCCTTACATTGATGTCATGTTCGGTGTGCTCAGCGACGAGCCGCCCGTGGCCAGTGCGGTGCCGACGGATCCCCAGGATATTTTTGCGGCTGAAGATGCCAAGTTGCGCCCCATGATCCTCAAGCTGGTGTCCGAGTTTCCCAATCTCAAAACCGTCGCTGCCACGCTGCGTCGTGTGCACACGGCCTCGATCAATGACTGGGGTTCACTCTGCTATCACGATGGTCAGTTTTATCGCAGTCGCAACTACCCGCGTTTTGACATCTTGGATCGAATCGGGGCCGGGGATAGCTTCGTCGCCGGTTTGGTCTCTGGGATGCTGCTGGAAAATGATCCGCAGAAGGCCGTGGACTATGGCGCGGCTCATGGGGCACTTGCCATGACCACGCCAGGAGACACAAGCATGGCCATCCTGCCAGAAGTTCAGAAGCTGGCTGAAGGCGGCGATGCCAAAGTGCAGCGCTGAATGATCCTGAGAAGACAGACCGCCAGAAAGATGGGCGGTCTGTCACTCCACTGGGCGTGCAACGATGATGCCCGCATGGCTTTTGAATTGGGCCAAGTAGTCGGAGATGGACTGGTCCAAAGTGACCCGTTTGTGGTTTAGCGAGGCGTGCATGAAATGGCAAATGCCATCCTGAGTGCGGATGGCTAGACCGACATGACTGCAATACACATGAGCTTTGTGAGTGACGATGCCGATGATGTCGCCGCTCTGGAGTTTCGGCTCTAAGGCGCGCACTGCAGACTTGGGGATGTAGCGAAAGGGATGAGTCTGCAGCTCGGCCTCAATCTGAGCCATGCCACGGCGCAGCTCAGGATTGTTTTTCAGGTAACGATAGCTCTTCCAGAGAACCGTCATTTCATCGATCCGACGTCCTTCAAGAGGCACCGTTTGGGCGAGTGATTGTGTGATGTCACGGACGTTGCCACGCTTGTCGTTATCTCGATACCATTCTTCGAGGTAATGAATGCGGTCCAAATATCCTCCTTGGCAGACACCGCCTCGATAGCGGGTGATTTCGATCTCACGCAGCAAATCACTCGGCGTGTAGCTTGGCGACTTTCGATTCAACATGCGGGCCAATCCCAAAGCGATCTCAAAGAAGGTCCAGCAATCCTGGCCTGTGAAGCTGGCCGAGGGAGATTCGATGTGGTCGTGGATCTCCAGTGTGAACCCCACATAAGGGATGCCTTGCATGGCCAGTGCAGCCCGAGTGACACGTGCGGCGATGGGGAGTTGAGCCCAGTTTTCAGCGAGCGCTTGAGCGACGATTCGATCAAAGCGCGCTTTACCTGCGAAGGTGAGTGTTTGCGGTAAATGCTCGCGACTCCACGCTGCGCAGGGCAGGGCGCTGGCGGTGAGAGCCTGGAAAAAAGTGCGACGATTCATGGCTCAATAAGGGTCGATCGAGTCTGTCATGCGCATCGGTTGATGGATCTCCCCCGTGCTGGAATCCTGCCATTCGATGTCTTCGCGATAACCAAAAGTGGTGGGAAGTTTCTCACACAACGGGATGAGTTGTTTTTCCAACTCACGCACAAAGGCTTCAATGGCGTGCCCATAGTCTTGGTTGCTCAGAGAGCGCGAGGCCGGACGGAGACAAACTTCCAAAATCATTTCACTGACCAAGGGTTCCAAGCCATAACCAATCATCGCGGCAGCGCGCGTTTGTTCGGTATCCAGTAAAAGCAAAACGCCATGGTTATCGCCCTCCCGTTCAACGGCGCTGAAGAGGCTGGCTCGATTGAACAGCCAGAAAGCGTACACACTCGGGGAGATCTCAGGAGGGAGTTTGCTCAAGACCGCCGCAAAGGTGATTTGAGGGAAGCGCTGTTCCAGGATTTGCACAGCCTTGCGCACCGACTTCTTTTCGCGATTCGAGAGCACGCCGGACTGATCAGCCAGCGGTGCATTGAGCATCGGCGGGATGCCCAAATGTTTGTCCAGCCCCGACAACGAAAAACCACAATGCCCACAAGCTGCCGTGCTCTCAGCGATGGGTTGTTGGCAGGAGGGGCAGCGCATGAGATGACAAGGAAGAGAACAACCCATCGCTCCGCAGCGGCTCCAAGGCGGCGCGATGGGTTGGATCGAATTTAAGCAGCGTCTGCGACGGCTGTTACATAAGGATCTTCATGAAGGACTGCTTTTTTAGCCCCGCTGAGAAGTTTGATCCACTCACGCAAACAACCGAGGAAGATGATGGCGACAGCGATCAAAAAGAAACCCGTGACCCAGGCATCCACCAGCCCATTGAAACGCAGATGGCCCCAGTCAGAGAGTTCCTTTTCGGTGCCGCCCGCAGCGATCTTGGCTGCATAAAATTCAGCCTGCTTGAGGAAACCCATCTTGGGGTCGGCATCGAAGAGTTTGATCCAACCTGCACTGAAGGTCGCCACCATCAGCAAGGCCAGTGGTGCCAACGTCACCGCGATGTAGCGTGCCTTGCCCATCTTGATCAAAATGGTGGTGCCGAGACAGAAGGCGATCACCGCTAACAGTTGATTGGCGATGCCAAAGAGTGGCCACAGGGTATTGATGCCGCCGAGGGGGTCCACCACACCTTGATAAAGAAAGTAACCCCAGAAGGAGACGAGCAGTGCACTGGCGAAGACGTTGGCTGGCAGGCTTTGGGTATTGCCGAGAGGCTTCCAAATGTTCCCCATGAAGTCCTGAAGAATGAAGCGTCCAACGCGTGTCCCGGCATCAATGGTGGTGAGAATGAACAGCGCCTCAAACATGATGGCGAAGTGATACCAGAAGGCCATCCATTGAGCGCCAAAAGCACGGGCGAACATGTGGGCCATACCGACTGCAAAGGTCGGTGCGCCGCCGGAGCGACCAAACATGGTCTTCTCTCCAATGTCGGTGGCGAGTTGGTTCATGCCTGCCACGGTCACCGGGAAACCCGCCTCGGTGATCAGGGTCGTGACTTGTTCAGGAGCCATCGTTTTGTTAACGCCCGCGTTGATCGCGAAGTATTCACCAGGTTGAAGCGCACAGGCGGCGACCAGCGCCATCAGTGCCACGAGCATTTCCGTGACCATGGCACCGTAGGCCACGCTGCGAATGCTATCTTCACGGTCGAGGAGTTTTGGCGTGGTGCCGCTGGAGATCAGGGCATGGAAGCCCGAGATAGCTCCGCAGGCGATGGTGATGAAAACGAATGGGAAAACAGAGCCGAGAAACACGAGGCCACTGCCATCAATGTATTTGGTCAGCTTGGGCATGTGCAGATCGGGTGCCACAAAAACGACCGCCACAGCGAGCACCGCGACGGTACCGATTTTCATGAAGGTGCTGAGGTAGTCGCGCGGAGCGAGCAGCATCCAGACCGGCAAAACTGAGGCCGCGAAACCATAGATCATGATCGACCATGCCAGCCATTCGCCATTGTAATCAAACCAGTGTTCGACACCCCAGTCCTTCAGATGGCTGCCCGCCCACACGCTGACAAGCAGACCCACGATGCCAAAAATGGTGATGCCTTTCACACTGATTTTGAAGATCGTGTGCCCGACCCCCATGAGGAATGCCAGAGGGATAGTCATGGCGATGGTAAAAAGGCCCCAAGGGCTCTCGGCTAGAGCTTTGACGACCACGAGACCGAGCACGGCTAATAGAATGGTCATGATCGCCAGCACCGAGATCATGGCCACAAATCCAACCAGCGGATTGACCTCTTCTTTGAGCATCTGGCCCACCGATTTCCCACCGCGGCGAATGGAGGCAAACATCACGATAGCATCATGTACACCGCCGCCCAGCGTCGCACCGATCAGGATCCAGAGCATTCCTGGAAGATAACCAAACTGAGCTGCGAGCACTGGGCCGACCAAGGGGCCTGGGCCCGCGATCGCTGCAAAATGATGACCGAAGACGACCCATTTGTTGGTGGGCACAAAGTCTTTGCCATCCTTTTTGGTATGAGCGGGAGTGGCGCGTTCTTTGTCGAGCACCAGCACCTTCGTGATCAGCCATTTGCTGTAAAAACGATAGGCTACGGCGAAGGAACAGAGACCCGCGACCACAAGCCAAAGAGCGTTGATCGTTTCACCTTTGTGAAAGGCTGAAAAAGCCACCGAACCCGCGCCGAGCGCAGAAATGGCGATCCAAAGAAGTATGCTGAGTGCTTTTGGCATAAGTGGCGGCGAGATTAGTGGCAGGCAAGGGGATGGCAAGAGCGAAGGCTGCCTGTCATCAAGGTTGAACATTCTTCTAGCGTCGCGGGTCAGTTACCCGCAGCATACCCCCAACGTTATGAAAACCCTCTCTCTTCCCACTCTTGCCAAGGCGCTCCTCTGCCTGGCAGTGGTTGTCGGTCTCAGCAGTTGCAGCAGCCCGCTGGAACGCCGCATCGCCAACAATCCCACGCTTTACCAAAAGCTCGCCGACAGTGACAAAGTCCTGATCAATCAAGGTCGTATCCGTGAGGGAATGACCAAAGAAGCCGTGTTTCTTTCTTGGGGCCGCCCAGACCAAGTGGCTGAAGGCAGTGCAAAAGGCGTGAAATCTGAAAAGTGGACCTACATGGGCTCCCAACCTGTCTATGTCAACAATGTCGGATTCGGCTGGGGCGGTGGTTTTGGTGGAGGCTTCTACGGTCGTCGTGGCCTGGGTTATGGTTACGGCGGACTCTGGGATCCTTATTGGGGTGGCTACGGTGGCCCTGCGGTCACTTATGTGCCTTACAAAGTGGCCACCGTCGATTTCCGCGGCAACCGTGTGACCGGTTATCTGCGTGGGCGGCAATAAGGTTTAGCCAACTTGACGCCGCACGGTGTTCCCGGGGTTCATGAGATCTTCTTTATCGAGTCCCGTGATCTTTTGCAGGCGGCCAAGCAGCCAAAACAGCAAGCACATGGTCACTCCTACCATGGGAACGCCGATCACGATGAAGCCCACCCAGTTTTGACGTCCAATCGCCTGTGTGTAGGCTTCCGTGCCGGGGACGGTGCCATTCAGATAATACAGAACCAGAGCCGCATTGGCCACGGCTGAAAGCATCATCGTGCCGGCTAGCGCCCAGGAGGCTTGCCAGAGCAATCCCTTGAAGGCGGTTTGTTTTTCAGGGCTATTCAGAGATTGATTCAAAAGCGGGTGATTGATCACCTGGGGATTCAGCAGCAGTTCATTGACCAGCGGTTTTCCCCAATAAAGACTCAGGGGAAAGGCCATTCCGAGGAACACGGGGAAAGCAGCCTCTTTGACGGCAAACCAGACGGGATTTAAATTCAGCAGTCC